>JAUHYK010000029.1 GCA_030426465.1 Alphaproteobacteria bacterium | reverse complement strand
CGCAGCGCTTCTTCCGAAACGTTCGGAATATCGCGGGTGATCTCTTCCGGGCCGAGCTTGGTGTCGCGCGCCATCACTTCGAATTCTTCGAGGTGGATGGACGTGAACACGTCGTCACGCACGATGCGTTCGGAGATGAGGATCGAGTCCTCGAAATTGTAGCCGTTCCACGGCATGAACGCGACGAGCACATTCTTGCCAAGCGCCAGCTCCCCAAGATCCGTCGACGGACCGTCGGCGATGATGTCGCCGTCGCGCACCTGATCGCCGATCTTCACCAGCGGACGCTGGTTGATACAGGTGTTCTGGTTCGAACGCTGGAACTTCCTGAGGTTGAAGATATCAACGCCCGGCTTGGTGGGGTCGTTCTCTTCCGTGGCGCGAATAACAATGCGTTGCGCGTCCACCTGCTCGACAATGCCGGTGCGGCGAGCGGCGACCGCAGCGCCAGAGTCACGGGCCACAACCGATTCCATGCCGGTGCCGACAAACGGCGCCTCGGCCTGCAAGAGCGGCACAGCCTGACGCTGCATGTTCGATCCCATGAGGGCGCGGTTGGCGTCATCATTTTCAAGGAACGGAATAAGCGCCGCGGCGACCGAAACAAGCTGTTTCGGCGACACGTCGATATAGGCCACGTCTTCGCGCGGAACGAGTGTGGCGTCGCCGCCGACGCGGCAGTTCACGAACTCGTTCGACAGCTTGCCGTTATCGTCAACTTCGGCGTTCGCCTGCGCGATCGCGAAGCGCTGCTCTTCCATGGCGGAGAGATAAACGACATCGTCCGTAACCTTGCCGTCGATAACCCGGCGGTAAGGGCTTTCAATGAAGCCGTATTTATTGACCTGCGCATGGGTCGCCAGTGAGTTGATAAGACCGATATTCGGGCCTTCCGGCGTTTCAATCGGACAGATGCGGCCATAATGCGTCGGGTGAACGTCGCGAACTTCGAAACCGGCGCGCTCGCGGGTGAGACCGCCCGGACCAAGAGCCGAAAGACGGCGCTTGTGGGTGATTTCGGAGAGCGGGTTGGTCTGGTCCATGAACTGCGAAAGCTGCGAGGAGCCAAAGAACTCGCGCACCGCCGCCGCCGCCGGTTTGGCGTTGATCAGATCGTGCGGCATCAGCGTATCAAGCTCTTGGCTGGACATACGCTCTTTAATAGCGCGCTCCATACGCAGGAGACCTATGCGGTACTGGTTCTCCATCAGCTCGCCGACCGAACGCACCCGGCGGTTGCCGAGATTGTCGATGTCGTCGATTTCGCCATTGCCGTCGCGCAGCTGCACGAGCGTCTTCAACACCGAAAGGATGTCTTCTTTGCGGAGAGTCCGCAGGGTGTCTTCGGTCTCGAAGCCAAGACGGATATTCATTTTCACCCGGCCGACCGATGACAGATCGTAACGTTCCGGATCGAAGAACAGCGAATAGAAAAGACCTTCCGCCGTTTCCAGTGTCGGCGGCTCGCCCGGGCGCATGACACGATAAATGTCGATCAGCGCCATCTCGCGGTTGCGGTTCTTGTCCGCATTCAGCGAGTTGCGGACATAACCGCCAATATTAATGTGGTCGACGTCAATCGTATCGAACGCATTGACGCCGATTTCCTCAAAGGTCTCGAGGTGATCTGCGGTGATCTCTTCGCCAGCCTCAGCGTAGATTTCGCCATTATCGAAATTCACGAGGTCGGAGGCGAAATAGCGGCCGATCATCTCCTCGTCAGACAGGAGAAGGTCCTTCAGCCCCTCTTCAGCGAGCTTCTTCGCCGCGCGGGCGGAAAGCTTCTTGCCAGCCTCGAGAACGACTTCGCCGTTTTTGGCGTTGATCAGGTCGCGCTCAACCTTCACGCCTTTCCAGCGCTCAGGATTGTACGGCATGATCCAGCCGGTTTTGATCTTCTTGTGCGGGACGCGGTCATAGAATTCGTCGAGGATCTCTTCCTGATCCATGCCGAGCGCATAAAGCAGCGTCGTCGCCGGCAGCTTGCGGCGGCGGTCGATGCGGACATTGACGATGTCTTTGGCGTCGAACTCAAAATCGAGCCACGAGCCGCGATAGGGAATGATCCGGGCCGCGAAAAGCAGCTTGCCCGAAGAGTGGGTCTTGCCCTTGTCGTGGTCGAAGAAGACGCCCGGGGACCGGTGCATCTGGGATACGATAACCCGCTCGGTGCCGTTGACGATGAAGGTGCCGTTGTCCGTCATGAGCGGCATATCGCCCATATAGACTTCCTGCTCCTTGATATCCTTGACGGATTTGGCGCCGGTTTCTTCATCCACTTCAAACACGATGAGGCGCAGCGTCACCTTGAGCGGCGCCGCATAGGTCATGTCGCGCTGCTGACACTCTTCGGTGTCATATTTCGGCTCCTCGAACTCGTAGGAGACATATTCAAGGGTCGCGGTCTCGGTGAAATCCGAGATCGGGAAGACCGAGCGGAACACCGCTTCAAGGCCTTCGAGCAGACGGTCTTCGGGCTTGGCGAAGCGCTGCAGGAACTGTTCGTAGGAATCTTTTTGAACCTGGATCAGGTTCGGCATGGGAGCCGCATCGCCGATGCGACCGAAATTTTTGCGAATTCGTTTCTTCTCAACGAAGGATTGCGCCATATTATCCTCACAAGCGGGTGTCAGCCGTTCAAACGCGCGCTAAAGCCCTGACGGACAACAGGGTTAATGCATGCGCAAAAGTCCCGTCGGCCGGACGAAGTTCGACCGCGGGTCCCGGGTGACTAAATTTTGATCTCGATTATCCGAAGCACGTCGCCGCAAAGCCTGAAGCCGCCGGTGGATGCCACCGGCGGCGAATGGGTGTAATAAGCACGCCCGCCACCCTCCGCAACCCCTCTCGGGGAAGAAAATGGGGGAGAAACGCGCCCTTCCAGCGTTTTGGCCGAACCTATTTGAGCTCGACTTTCGCGCCAGCCTCTTCGAGCTTTTTCTTGATTTCTTCAGCTTCAGCTTTCGCTGCGCCTTCTTTGACAGCCTTGCCGCCAGCTTCGACGAGGTCTTTTGCTTCTTTCAGGCCAAGACCCGTGATCGCGCGAACTTCCTTGATCACGTTAATCTTCTTGTCGCCTGCATCGACCAGAACGACGTCAAATTCGGTCTTTTCTTCAGCCGCTTCAGCAGCCGCGCCAGGAGCTGCTGCAACCGCAACTGCGCCAGCGGCCGGCTCAATGCCGTACTCGTCTTTCAGGATATTTTTCAGCTCAGCCGCTTCCAGAAGCGTCAGGCCAACAAGCTCTTCAGCCAGTTTTTTAAGATCAGCCATTGTCTTAGTTTCCTAGTTCTTTGATTTGGTTACAAAATTGGTGCGAACGTTACGCCGCTTCGCGATTCTCCAGTGTCTCCAGGATGCCGGCGATATTGGACGCCGGTGCGCCGATGGCGCCGGCGATTTCCGCTGCAGGAGACGTGATGGCCAGGACGACGGAGGCGATGAGCTCTTCGCGTGACGGCATGGAGGCAAGCGCTTCCACCCCTTTCACGTCCATGATTTCTTCGCCCATCGCGCCGCCGAGGATCGTGAGTTTCTCATTATCCTTGGCGAACTTCTTCACGGCTTTCGCCGCTGCGACCGGGTCTTCAGAGAACGCAATGGCGGTTGGTCCCTGGAAGAGATCCGTCAGCTTTTCGCTCGGCTTCCCAGAGATCGCGATCTTGGCGAGACGATTCTTGACGATTTTCATGGAAGCGCCGGCCTCGCGCAGCTCACCGCGCAAGGATTCGAATTCAGAGACCGTAAGGCCCCCATTCGCCACCACGACAACCGTGTTCGCATCGAACACGCCGCCGATCCATTCGACCATTTCCGCCTTTTGGGTTCTGTCCATGAGGCAGGTCCTTTGGTTCAAACAAGGCCGGAAGACGCCTCCCGGCCCCAACTATCCCCGCTTTCGCGGGGGGCTTCGATCTATGCGGAATGTGAAGCGGAAACCAAAAAGGCTCCCGCGTTTCCCGCAGAGAGCCTGCCCCAGAAGGTCTCATGGACATCCGGCCCGTCTCTTTTCAGATTTGGCCCGGTTAATCCTTTTCCCTCTGTCTATGCGGGAGATTAAGTAGGAAACCTACACCCGCAGTCTCGGACAGGTTGCACCGGGCGAGCCCGGTGCGACGGTGCGATTACCAGCTTTTCCACCGATTGCAAGCCTTCACAGCGGAAATACCCAGAAATCCACGCCGTCGACGCCGCTCCGCGGCCTCCCGCCGAAAAACTTTTGGCCGGTTGCGGTTCTGCCGAGTCCTATAGGGCATCAAGCAAAGAAAAATCATTAGTGGGGCGCTTCATGGACCGATTTCGTTTGTCAGCCGCAATCTTCGCGGTTTCGACCACCTTTTTCCTCCCGGCGACGGCCTTATCCGCCGCTTCAGCGCAAGAACCGGAGGAAGCTACGGTGGAGGACCCGCAGGCGGAGCTCGAGTGGGACACCACCCTCGCCCGCGGCAAGACCCGCGAGATCGATTTCACCACCAGCGAAGGCACTTTCATGTCGGCGGATGTTTCCCCAGACGGGAAATGGATCGTCTTCGACCTGCTCGCCAGCGTTTACCGGATGCCGATTACCGGCGGGAAGGCCGTAAACCTGACCACCAACAGCGGCGTCGCCACCAATTATCACCCGCAATATTCGCCCGACGGCAAATATATCGCTTTCATTTCCGACCGGAAAGGCCAGAGCAATCTCTGGATCATGAATGCGGATGGCTCAAACCCGGTGCAAGTCTGGCAGGATCTGGACGCCCGTTATCAGACCCCCGCCTGGAGCGCCGACAGCCAGTACATTTTTGCGCGTAAGCAAACCCTCTATAAAGCTGGCGCAAAGCCAGAAGAAGGAATCTGGATGTTCCATCGCTCCGGCGGCAAGGGCGTTCAGATTGTCGGCGAAGATCAGCCGGAAGCGTCCTGGCCCTCCCCCTCCGCAGATGGTCAATTTCTCTATTTCGAGGTCACTACTGGCGCCAAGACATGGGCGGGACGCCATGACGCCCTGATGGGCGAAATCCAGGTTCGCCGCCTGGATCTCCAGACCGGCGAAATCCGCGAAGAAAGCCAGGGCATTCTCGCCCAGCAGCGGCGCTGGTCAAGCGGCGGCATGGCGGCGCCGGAAATTTCACCGGACGGGCGATACATGACTTTTATCCGCCGCATGCCGGACGGTCTGATCTCTTTTAAGGGTCACGAGTTCGGTCCGCGCACCGCGCTTTGGCTTCGCGATCTTGAGACCGGCGAAGAACGCATCCTCATGGACCCTGTGGAGCAGGACCTGATCGAAGGCTCCAAGGCGCTCCGTGTTTTTCCGGGCTACAGCTTTACGCCGGACGGCCGCTACGTTGTCGTGGCGCAAGGCGGCAAACTTCATAAGGTCAATGTGAAAAGCGGCGCCGTTGCGGCTATCGATTTCACCGCCCGCGTCCATCGCAAAATCTCCGGACAGGCCTACAAATCATTCCGTATTGATGACGCGCCGTTCGAAGCGAAGTTCATTCGCTGGGCCGCCGCCTCCCCGAATGGCAAGTCAATGGCGTTTCAGGCTGTCGGTAAGGTCTGGATACAGTCCCTGCCCAACGGAAAGCCGAAACGCCTGACCAATCTTGGCGATGACATTCTCGAATTCGGTCCCGCCTGGTCGCCGGACGGGCGCAGCATCGCCTTTGTCAGTTGGGATGACGGCGAACGCGGGCAACTCTGGAAAGTCTCCGCCGGCGGCGGATCACCAAAACGACTTTCAACGCAAGCCGGAGAATACGCCAATCCGGACTGGAGCGCCGACGGCAAGAAGATCGTTGTCGGCAAGGGTGCCAATTACACGGCGCGCGGGCGCAATATTTCCAACAACGCCTGGTGGAACATCGCCGTCTTTTCCGCCAACGGCGGCGAGCCGGAGATCGTGGCGCAGATCGACTATATGAATGGCTTCGGCGGTCAGCGGCAGCAATTACCGCGGCCGATCTGGGGCCCGGAAGGGCGCATCTTCTTTTTGCGCGGCGCCCCGCGTGACGAAGCGGCCTTTGGCGGCGATCCGTTCTCCGAACTTGTTTCCGTGGCGCCGTCGGCGACCATTGATCCGCCTCGCATCCATGCGCGCTTCAACTATGCCGATGAAGCAGCGATCTCGCCCGACGGCGCTCACGTTGCATTTCTTGAAGGCGACAATGTCTACCTGGCGCCGCTGCCCTATAACGCGTCTGCTGGAAAACCGGTCACCCTGACGAAAAAGGAAGACGCCACAAAGCTGCCCGCAAAAACGTTGTCGACCACGGGCGGGCTCTATCCCAACTGGCGCGACAGCCGCACCGTGGAGTTCAACTCCGCGAAAATCTATTACAGCTATGATCTCGGCACAGAGAAGACGCAGGAAACAAAAATCTCCCTCACGGTTCCGCGCAAAACGCCGAAAGGACGGATCGCGTTCACCAACGCCCGCATCATCACCATGAACGGCGAAGAAGTGATCGAAGACGGCGCGATCGTCATTGACGGCGCGCGCATCGCCTGCGTCGGCGAATGCAATACGGTCGGCGCGGATCGGATCATTGACGCCCAAGGCAAGACGATCACGCCCGGCTTTATCGATATGCATGCGCATCACAACCGCGAATATAACGGAATGATGCCGCGCCACAGTTACGAAAACGCGTCCTATCTCGCCTATGGCGTAACCACGACGCTCGACAACTCCATGTGGTCACAAAATGTCTTCAGCAATGCGGAGATGGTCGAGGCCGGCATGCTGATCGGACCGCGGCAATTCTCAACAGGCGATCCGCTCTATAATCGTGACGGTCCGCGCAACAATTTGCTGACAAGCTATGAGGCTGCTGAAAACGAAATCGCAGCGCTGAAATCATGGGGCGCTGTGATGCTGAAGCAATATATGCAACCGCGCCGCGTCCAGCGCCAATGGGTCAGCGATATCGCCCGCAAGGAAGGCATGATGGTGACTGCAGAGGGCGGCGACCTGCCCTACAATCTCGGTATGATCATGGACGGGCAGACCGGGTTTGAACACCCTTTCGGGATCGTGCCGCTTTATAGCGACGTCACAAAATTTTTCGGCGCCGCCAACACCTATTACTCGCCAACCTTTGTGGTTGCGGGTCCGGGAATCTGGAATGAAGAATTCTTCTGGCAAGAATCGGAAGTCTGGAGAGACGAAAAACAGCGCCGCTGGCTGCCCTGGCGATCGCTTGTCACCCATACACGCCGTCCGATTGTGCGGCCGGTGACCGATTACAGCTTTCCGTTGATCGCTCAAGGCATGGCGGACATCATTGCAGAAGGCGGCCATGGCGTTATCGGCGCCCATGGCCAGCAACATGCGCTCGGCTCACAATGGGAAATCTGGATGGCGGCCTCCGCAATGGGGGCCCATGGCGCGCTTGATGTAGCCACCCGTCAGGGTGCGAGCTTCATCGGCGTGCTCGACGATCTCGGCACAATCGAGAAAGGCAAGCTGGCCGATCTTGTCATTCTCAACGCGAACCCGCTCGAGAACATCCGCAACACCGCCGACATTCAATATGTGATGAAAGGCGGCGTTCTGTTCGAAGCCGACACGATGGACGAAGTCTGGCCGAGCGCAACTCCGTTCGGACCGTATTACTGGGTTGACGATGAAATATATCGCAGTGGCGTAAAATCAGTCGACTAAAACGGTTCGAACGCCGCATCCCCCGAGCGGCGAAACGGCGGGCGTCAACCATGCGCCCGCCGTTTTTTAATGATTATTATGTTCAGCGCTGCGAGCGCAGCAGGCTCGCTCCCTTCGCATTAAAATCTATGTTGTCGGGATGATGACATGCGCAAGAGGATTAGATGGCAGGCGGCGCACGCGACGGTAAAGGCGGGCCGGTGCTGGAGCGGATGAACACCGGAACATCAGCAACATTGGCCAGCGGCGGCTGCAACAGCATCACATTCGGAAGAAAGGTGAGCGCCTTCGCAACACCGCCAGAGCATGAGCCTGAAGCACAAGCGTGGCACGGGCTTTTACCGGAATGGTCTTCTGTAGGCGCTTCAAATGGCGACGGCTCGCCTGTCGCCTCTTCCCAGCTCAGCGTTTTGACGCCGTCCGGGGTGCACATGACGAGAGCGAAACCATCGCTTTCCTGCGCAAGCGAGGCGCCGGCAGGAAGAAGCTGTGAGACGGCAAACAGGGATACAATCACACGCAACAAGGCCATGCGCGAAACGAACCTTCGCCATCCTTGATGCTTTGTGAAACGGATCACCGCCGCTTGTTCCCTTGCCGTCAACGGAGAATAAACGCCGTTTCGGCGCGTGCGGCAATCAGGGGGATAAGGGTTTAGTGACGCAGGCCCTTAAATGACCGGCGGCGGCGCGGCGGCGGCGAGGTCGTCCGCTGGCGGCGTATCAAGATCGACAAGCGTGGCGTGATGGTGATGCTCATCAGGTGCTTCCGCAACCGGCGCTTCGGCGACATCTTCACTGGAGTCGGTTGCGGCAACGTCACCGAGATTTTGCGCCAAAGCATCTATCGATTGATCTACGTCAATGACATCGTCTTCAACATCATCATCCAGCGTAGGCATGTCATGAGACGCAGCTTGAGGGCTGGAATGCTCAGTATGCGCAACACTAGCATCTACAGACTGATGCGCGCCGTGATCTCCATGCTCCATGGACTGGTGAGCCGAAACGTCATGTGAGCCGTCATGAACGGCGTGCTCGACATGATCGGCATGGTCTCCATGTTGCGCGGAACCATGCTGGGCATGAACCTGCGGATCACCCTTCCCCGCGCTTTCGTGATGGCTGTCATGCCCCGCGCTGGCCGTCTGATGTGCCCCATGTTGGCCTGCATGCCCCGCATGCGACGCAGTGTGGCTCGCGCCCTGCGCGCCCTCCCCCATATGCGCTGCGTGCGCCGCCACAAAACCATCATGACCTTCATGACCGACGGCATCGCTGTGACCTTCATGCTCGCGCGCATAGACATTAGCGAAGCGCGACGCGAAAGGATCGGCGAGATAGGACGCATGACCTTGATGCCCGTCATGATCATCGCCAGAACCAAACCCCTCATGGTCATGCTCAGCGTCGGCATAAGCCTCCCCCGGCAGGCAGAGCTCAGAGAACGCCGAAAGGTCATCCACGGCCGTTAGCCCGTCGAGCGGGTCGAACTCTTCCTCTTTGGCCGCCGCTGAGACAAGCGATGCACTGATCGCCGCCGTCAGGCTTATCGTCGGTGATTTGCCTTTTTTCAGCGCCGTCTGAAATGCGTCGCGCGCCTTGCGGTTCTTCAGAAATGACGCAAGCGCGGTGATATCAGACAAATCCGGATCAACAGCCTTGACGGGCATTTAAGGAAACTCCACGAACCAATGGTGCATGGGATAGTCTGCATTCCTTGAAAATCCGGTCCGCCGATGCCGACAATTTTATGGGTCAATGCAATAACGGCCCCGCTCTCACGGGGCCGTTTCAACTTTCAATTCTTAACGGAGCTTAAGCCGCGCCAGCCGTTTCGATCTTGACGCCCGGGCCCATGGTGGAAGAGATCGCGATCTTCTTCACATAGGTGCCTTTGGCGCCGGCCGGGCGGGCCTTGGTCACCGCGTCGATGAACGCCTTGGCGTTCTCGGCGATGGCTTTTTCGTCGAAGCTCGCCTTGCCGATGCCGGCATGGACGATCCCGGCTTTTTCAACGCGGAACTCAACGGCGCCGCCCTTGGAGTCCTTCACCGCCTGCGCCACATTCGGCGTTACGGTGCCGACCTTCGGGTTCGGCATGAGACCGCGGGGGCCAAGCACCTTACCGAGACGGCCGACAACAGCCATCATGTCCGGCGTCGCGATAACGCGGTCGAAATCCATGAAGCCTTCCTGGATTTTCTCCATGAGGTCTTCAGCGCCGACGATATCGGCGCCGGCGGCGGTCGCTTCTTCGGCTTTCTTGTCTTTTGCGAAAACGGCGACGCGCACTGTACGGCCCGTCCCGTTCGGCAAGGAGACAACGCCGCGCACCATCTGGTCTGCGTGACGCGGATCGACGCCGAGATTCATGGCGATTTCGATCGTTTCGTCGAACTTCGCCGTCGCGTGCTTTTTCACTTCAGCCACTGCATCCTCAACAGAGTAAAGACAGTCGCGTTTGATCGCCTTGCGGGCGGCGTGAATTTTCTTTCCTGATTTCGCCATCGTCTTACCCCTGCACCTCAAGGCCCATGGCCCGCGCTGAACCCATGATGATCTTCGTCGCCGCGTCGAGATCGTTGGCGTTGAGATCTTTCATTTTCGCTTCAGCGATTTCACGGCACTGCGCCGTCGTCACTGTACCGGCGACCGCTTTGCCAGGCGTTTGACCGCCCTTTTGCAGCTTCGCCGCTTTCTTGAGGAAGTAAGACGCCGGCGGCGTCTTGGTCGCAAAAGTGAACGACTTGTCGGAAAAGATCGTGATGATCGTGGGGATCGGCATCCCCTTTTCCATTTCCTGCGTTTTGGCGTTAAACGCCTTGCAGAATTCCATGATGTTGAGACCGCGCTGGCCGAGCGCCGGGCCGATCGGGGGTGACGGCGTGGCCGCTCCCGCCGGCACCTGAAGTTTCAGGTAGCCTGAGATTTTCTTCGCCATTTTATAGCCTTCTCGTTTAATCTGGCGGAAACCGAGTTAACGGTGACCGCCCGTTGAAGGGACGCGGTGCAGTTTGGGCAGGACTTCACCCGAAAACCTCCCGCGAAAGCCGGGCTCTTAGAGGAGACCAAGCCTCACCGCAAGAGCAAAAACGACGGATTTTGAAGGGAAAAGCCAAAAACAGAACGGGCGGCCCCTATGGGGGACTTGGGGCCGCCCGCGATTGATACGCAACGATACACTACAGATACGCAACTGAATATTCGAGATATTGGCGGATACGCCATCTCTAGTGATGTTATACAATTACATTCTTAAAGATGCAAGGCAGTGAAAAATTCCCCTCAGAGGGGAGAGAGAGAAACGCTCTGAGGGGAAAGTTCAATCGGAGAAACCTGCACCTGACCGGCATGAGAGGGAGAAAACATTCCCGACCAGACGCAACGTCTTACTCAATACGAGGGGCGGCGAGGCGAAATCAGCACGGGGGAGAGAGAAGGCTGACCGCCTCGCCTACGCGCGGTTAAACACAACGCCCTCGCGATGAGTGGAATATTGCAATTGATTGGCCAAAAGTCGCGGCTAAAATGTGTTCTTTTTGCGATGCAAGATCACGTATTGTTATAATATCTTACTCTCACTTTGAGCATATCCACTTTAAGTAGTTGATATTTATATATTTCTATAAACTTCTAAATTGCTTCAATTACAGCCGGATTTTGTAACAATTCGCAAGCGCAGCAATTAGATGCTTTTCGGCGCCAGCTCCGCATCGATGATATTCACGAATAACTCCCGCACACCCGGGATCATAGAGAGCGCCGGCAGGTTCGCCGCCGTGCGGTCACGCCTCCGAATGGGGACAAGGCCGCATTCAGCGATAAGCCGCTCGAACTTGGCGACGGTCATCCGGTTCATGCCCGGCGACCAGCTATTCGCTCCATCATCGCGATAGAGGCTGCGAACGCGGAACACTGTCTTTTCCGGAAACACCAGATTAATCCAGGGCGCACGGGTGAAAAAATGCATGTGATGACCATATGGCGCCATCCATAAGGGACCAAAGCTGAGATAAATCCGCCCACCCGGCGCCAGCGCATTTTTCATGTCGCGGAGATTTTCCGCAGGCTGAACAAAATGCTCCATAGCGTTGAGCGATATCACCATGTCGAACTCGCCTGCTATGGTTTCCGCGAAGGATACGTTCGTCACGCCTACTTTTGACGAAAGAGACTGGCCGTGCGCGCGGCGGTTCGCTTCGATCTCGACACCGAGCACTTGCGACGCCCCGGCTTTCGCAAGCGCCACAGACTGAAATCCGTCGCCGCACCCGTAATCAAGAACGCGCTTGCCTTTGATGCTTTCCATGAAACCGGGAAAGGCTTTTTCAAGCGGCGCAAGCGCGGACTCTACCGTCCATTGCTGCGTCGGCTCCTCATAGTTTGATGTCTTGTTGACATCCCCGGGGTGATCAGAAAGTGCGAGCAGAACACGCTCGCCGAAACTCAATGGGCCGAGATGTTCCGATGCAATCTCGAATTTCCCCCGTCGCGCCATTGTTAAAGAAGCATCGCGGCCGGTTCTTCGATGAACGCTTTGAAGGCGCCGAGAAACTCTGCGCCGACAGCGCCGTCGACAACCCGGTGATCGCAGGTCAACGTCACCGTCATCATAGTGCGGACAACAATTTCGCCATCGCGAACCACAGCGCGCTGCTCGCCAGCCCCCACCGACATGATCGCGCCATGGGGCTGGTTCACGATCGAGGCGAAGCTGGTGATCCCGAACATGCCGAGATTGGAGACGGAGAATGTGCCGCCCTGATATTCCTCGGGCTTCAGTTTTTTCTGGCGCGCACGACCCGCCATATCCTTCACTTCGGCGGAAATCTGTATCAGGCCTTTTTCTTCCGCCTTCCAGACGATCGGCGTGATAAGGCCGCCGTCAATCGCAACCGCAACGCCGATATCGGCATGCTTGTGCAACAGGATCGCTTCATCGGTGTAAGTGGCGTTCGCCGCAGGCACTTTTTTCAGCGCCATGGCCGACGCCTTGATGATGAAATCGTTCACCGACAATTTGAATGCGTCGTCGCCATCTTTCGGCGACGTGGCGTTGATGCGAGCGCGAGCCGCCAGCAAGGTGTCGAGCTCCACATCGATGTTGAGCGGGAAATGCGGGACTTCCTGATTGAAGCTCTGGGTGAGCCGCTTTGCAATCACCTTGCGCATGCCATCAAGTTTCACGGCGGTGTAGCTGTCTTCCGGATAGAGCCGGGAATCAACGGAGGCGGGCGACGGCTTGAATGCAGGCGCTGCCTTGCCGGTCCCCTCTTTCATCGCCTTTTCAACATCGCGCTTGACGATGCGGCCATGAGGGCCGGTGCCGCTCACGGCGGAAAGGTCAACGCCCTCCTGACTGGCGATGCGTTTGGCGAGCGGCGATGCGAGAATGCGGCCGTTGGATTTTTGCGCTGGCGCCGGGGCGGATTTCGATGCGGCCTTCGATTCTGGCGCTGCCGCGCCCTCCGCCGGTTTCGACTCCGCTTTTGGCGCTTCGGTTTTCGGAGAAGCGTCTCCGTCTCCACCGCCGCCGCCATTTCCAAGCGCGCTCACATCTATGTCACCGGCGCTTTCGCCATCGTCGAGCAGAACAGCGATCGGCGCGTTCACCTTTACATTCTCAGTGCCCGCCTCAACGATAATCTTGCCGACAGTCCCCTCGTCCACCGCCTCGACTTCCATCGTCGCCTTGTCGGTTTCAATTTCCGCGATGACATCGCCGGAGGAGACTTTGTCGCCTTCCTTGACGTTCCACTTGGCGAGCGTGCCTTCTTCCATGGTCGGCGACAGGGCGGGCATGAGGATTGGCGTTGGCATCTTTTATCTCTACTCGGCGTTTCTCTTGGGACGTATCATGAGGATCGTGGCGAAAACAACAATCATTCAAAGACATATCTCGGCAATCCAAACCGGTCGCGCAGCCAGTCTGAAAGGCGTTGATAGACCCGAAGCGGTTTCAAGTCGATGAAATGAGCGATGCTGGTGTCATGCGCAACCCAGCCCTTGGCCCATAAGCGGTTCATGACGCGAAAACCGGTTGGCTTTTTCAGGAGGCCGCGCCCGGCGGCAAGATCGAAATCGATGTCTTTTGCCAGATAAGTCGTCGCCATGACGGTCCCTTCCTCCGCAGTGTAAGAGACCGGCTGAAGTCCGTTCCTGGCCATGGCGGCGGAAAAATAGGGCTGATCCGACAGGCCGTCACCGCGGCGCGGGCGCGTTTCGATGAGATCGGGGTGGCGTTCTGCAAGATAAGCGCGCGCATCGCGAAATACTTTTTCGCCCCCCTCATTTTTTCGAAAAAACAGGACGCCGCAATTTCCTGCGACAAAATAATCAACGCCCGCCGCCGCCATCATGGCTTTCACATCGCAGCCATAATAAGCGCCGGAGGTGCAAGTGACGCCCGAAAGGTTGAAATCCTGCGCACCATATTTCTCCCAGTGCCGGTCCATGTCGCGCTTCATGATCAGGCAGTCGGCGTCCACATACATCGCCTCCGCATATGGCGTCGGTTCATAGACGCCGAGCTTGATCGTCACGCCGGGATAGTCGTCAGGGTTTTCAAAAGACGCACAGTGATCAAAATGCGCCGCGACACCCTCGGGCAGTTCGGCGATATCTTTATATATTAGCGTCACCGGCCGTGCCGGATCGTTGAGCTTGACCGATAGAGCAAGATTGACCGCCATCTCGAAAAACTTGCGGGACCCATACGCCATGGTGACGTAGCCCTGAGTCATAGAACCTTGGGATTTTGATGTCGGCGCTGATCCCATCAGGCTGACGCCTTAATCTCTTGTGGGCCAAAATTGGCGACGGCAAGCTCAGGGTTCGTAAAGCGCGTCGGCGTCCATTTCTCAAAACGGCGGGCGATGCGTTTTTCCGTGGTTTCAGCGCCGTATTCCATGGGCGCTTCATCTCTATCGAGAAACTCTTTCATGCGCAGGCCAACAACATTGAGCGTCGAGACAATCTTGTCGCCCTCGCCCATCACCGCCGCGATATAGACGCCGCAATTGTTGCAGAGAAGAAAATCGGCGGTGCGTAGCGCAAAGGTGTAGCGCCTCACATCTTCCAGCGCGCCATCGATGGTCGTTAGACCGTTCGGATCGGAAATATTGACCGCGCCATGGGCGCGACAAAAGGCGCACTGACAGGTCCGAACGCCCAGCGCCTCCGGCGTCTTTTCCGTATCAAAAGACGCTGTCAGTTTCCCGCAATGGCATTGGCCTGTATAAATCATTGTATGGCCTTGCTAGTAAGAACTTCTGAAACATCAGCACCGGGCACCGCAACATCTTCTTCATCAGAAGCAAGTTGCCTTTCTTGCCATTCTCCATATGTGACATTTGATCCGTCAACTAACCAGTCGTAGCGTCCATTCCTGCTTGTCCCGAATACTGCTTGCGCCGCCGCACTCGGGCTAGAAAAGGGGACATCCTCCACAAACACGAGAACACCCGGCGAGGCCTCAACTAATTTACCATTACGTTTTAGCAGTTCTCGATAAGAGTTTACTGAATTAGATAGTGAAGGCTGCACTTCAGCACGGGCTTGAGAGTCACGAAGGATTACCATTTGGCCTTCAATCTCAATTGCCCATGCAGATAAACCGTGTTTGCCATCTCGAATATTAAATACGGGGCTTTGAGCACCTTGATCAGTTGGTCTCGCCAAAACAGACGGCCGACGAGTCCCGCCCAAAGTATTGTCGTTTTCTATACCAGCAGAAGTTATATCCCGAAAATCACTTAGTGAACTTTCAGGAGCTGCACGCATCGGGCGTGGTGTTGTTCGTACAAAATCCAAACCCAATACCGGCAACAATAACTGAAGTTGAGAAAGGAAGTATTCCATATCAGAAATATCTGCTTCGGGCAGAGATACTGCCGCAGGAGAATTTCCATTTTCAACGATGGCACGCCCCTCTTGCTTAATCAGCTGTACCATCTTGTGCTCTAGATATTTAACGTGCGCTTTTGTTAAATTTTGGTCTTTGCTCGTTATGGCGCAAACGCTCTCCCAGAATTCTTTGGTTTTATCTCGAGAGTGATCATACAGCCGTTTTCTCAGATTATCTGTTTCACCAATATAAACTCGACTTATAGCCCCATCATCATAATCAGGACCAAATATAATATAAACGCCAGTGCGCGAATCTATTTCTGGCCTACGAAGTAACTCTGGCAACATCGAACGACGAGCAAAGAGAACATGGCCAGTCCAATTAATTATCTCACCGGAAATAATTCCTGTGGGAGAACCATCAACTAGGAAAAGTCTAATAGAACGGCCCAACAATTTCTTTCCTAATTACATTATCAAGTTAAAACTATCAGTAACGTACCTAGTCCTTATACATCACCGTCTTTACCGCCTTCACGATCTTGTCCGCATTCGGCAGACTGAGAACTTCGAGATTGGCGGCGTAGGGAAGCGGTGTGTCTTCCTGGGTGACGCGCGCAGGCGGCGCATCGAGATAATCGAAAGCGTGTTGCGTCACCTGCCAGCCGACTTCGGCGCCGACGCCGCAAGGCGCCCAGCCTTCTTCCACCGTCCCAACACGATTGGTTTTCTTGACCGACTCCAGAACAGTTTCCACGTCCATGGGGCGAAGCGTACGCAGGTCGATAACTTCGGCGGAAATCCCTTCTTCGGAGAGCTTCTCGGCGGCTTCGAGTGAAAACTTCACGCCGCGCGAATAGGAAACGATAGTGACGTCAGTTCCCTCCCGCGCGATCTTCGCCTTTCCGATAGGCAGCACCCAGTCATCGACTTCCGGCACATCCATGGTGTCGCCGTAGAGGAGCTCATGCTCCAGAAAGACAACGGGGTTGGCATTGCGTATCGCGGCCTTCAAAAGACCTTTCGCGTCCGACGCCGAGTAAGGCGAGATCACGATGAGGCCCGGAATGTTCGAATACCACGCGGCGTAATCCTGAGAGTGCTGCGCGGCGACGCGGCTTGCGGCGGCGTTCGGTCCGCGAAACACAATCGGCGATCCCATCTGCCCGCCAGACATGTAGCGGGTCTTCGCCGCAGAGTTGATGATGTGGTCAATCGCCTGCATGGCGAAGTTCCAGGTCATGAACTCGACTATGGGTTTCAGCCCGGCGAAGGCGGCGCCGACGCCGAGCCCCGCAAAACCATATTCCGTGATCGGCGTATCGACCACACGGCGCTCGCCAAATTCCTCTAGCAAGCCGCGCGATACTTTGTAGGCGCCCTGATATTCCGCGACCTCTTCGCCCATCAAAAACACGTCTTCGTCGCGGCGCATTTCCTCAGCCATGGCGTCGCGCAACGCGTCCCGGATCGTGGTCGGGACCATCTTCACGTCGTCTGGCAATTCGGGGTCAGCGGCGGCGGTGACTTTGGGTTGCGGCGGCGCAGACGCTTCTTCCAATGCCGGCTCACCCTGATCCTCAGCCGGCGCTTCCGCCTTCGCCTCTTGCTTCGGGGCGGCGCCATTCATGGCCGAGACATCGATATCGTCAGCGCTTTCGCCATCATCCATAAGAACAGCGATCGGGTCATTGACCTTCACATTCTCCGTGCCTTCGGCGACGAGGATTTTCCCGATGACCCCCTCATCCACCGCCTCGACCTCCATGGTGGCTTTGTCGGTCTCAATTTCGGCGATTACGTCTCCGGAGGAGACCTTGTCTCCCTCCTTCACATTCCACTTGGCGAGGGTGCCCTCTTCCATGGTCGGCGAGAGAGCGGGCATGAGGATCGGCGTTGGCATTGATATGTCTCGTCTTTCGATCTGGGCGGGAGAGGCCTCCCGGCGCCGCCCTTCCTAGCCGCTGCCTTGGTGAGCGGACAAGGGCTAATCCGCGCACCTAAATCCATAAAATAGATGCAGAATTCGTTGATGCGGCGCGAAATCGAGCCTGAAAAGCCCCATTACGCGACGAATACGCCGCCCGACGCGACATGACGAACTCGCCACGCTCCCAAAACGGCGCCATAGTCCGGCGCAAGGGGAAAATTCGCAAACGACCTTGGAGGGGCGATTCCATGAGACTGATTGGAAGAATTTTTGGCGGGCTCTTGTTGCTCGTATTGCTGGCTGTGGCGGGGGTCGCCATGTGGTTCTGGTTCACACCGGTCGGCATCAACAATTATGTGAACAAGGCGACCATCGAGCTGGCAATCGACTCGCCTGAGCTGCTGACCGGCCTTGGGATGATCGACAACACGCCGCTCGATTTCCATTCGGGCAAGCTTGCAGATTACACCAAGGCGCAGGATGACAAATCCATCGCGAAGCTGAAAAAAGGCCGCGCGGGTCTCGACAAATACGGACCCGACGGCCTCGAAGGACAGGAGCTGCTGACCTACAAAATCACGGCCTGGTTCCTCGACGACATCATCCGCCAGTCCGAATATGAATATGGCGGTTATCGCGTGGTGCAGAACTCCGGGCCGTTCGTCGATCTGCCGCAATTCCTCACCGACACCCACGTCATCAAGAACGAGAAGAGCGTCAAACGCTACATTTCACGTATAGAGGAATTCGGTCGCGTGATGGGCGAAGTCAAAGCCCGGGTTGAGGACGACCGCGATCACGGCGTCGTCCCGCCGGACTTCATTATCGAAAAGTCGATTGGCGTCATGGAGGCCTTCATTGAAGGCGGGGCCAGCGAAAACCCGCTGGTGACGACCATGCCGGCGAAACTCGATGAAATTGGCCTCAGCGACGACAAAAAAGCCGATTACTTGGCGCAGATAGAGGCTGCTGTCGAAACCCATGTGATCCCGGGCTATGAGGCGATGATCGCCTTGTATGAAGAAATGCTGCCAAGCGCGTCCCATGACGCCGGTATCTGGCGCATACCAGACGGCGACAAGATTTACGCCAATACGCTGAAGTCCAACACCACCACCGACATGACCGCCGATGAAATCCACAATGTCGGCCTGTCCGAGGTGGCGCGCATCGAACAGGAAATGGACGCGATCCTGGTCGCTGAAGGCTACACGGAAGGCTCGGTGACAGACCGCGTCAAAGCGCTGATGGCGGCGCCGGAACAAAACTATCCGAACACCGACGAAGGCCGCCAGCAGATGCTCGATTATCTGGTGGAGCTGAATGAAGAAGTGATGGCGAAAGCGCCGGATTTCTTCATCACCCTTCCCGATCAACCTTTGGAGATTGTCAGGGTGCCGGTCTATTCGCAGGACTCTGCGCCGGGCGGCTATTACAATCAGGCGGCGATTGACGGTTCGCGTCCGGGCAGGTTCTACATCAACCTCAAAAACACCACCGACAATCCGCGCTGGACATTGCCGACGCTGCTTTATCACGAAGCGGCGCCAGGTCACCATTTCCAGATTTCAGTGTCACAGAAGATGGAGAACGTTCCGCTCTTGCGCACGCTGTCGCCTTTCTCGGCCTACACCGAAGGCTGGGCGCTTTACGCTGAACGCCTCGCGTCGCAGGACATGGGCATGTATGACGACGATCCGCTTGGCGATCTCGGCCGCCTGCAGGCGGAAATGTTCCGCGCCGTGCGTCTGGTGGTCGACACCGGCATGCACGCGAAGAAATGGTCGCGCGAAGAAGCGATCGCCTACATGGTCGAAAAGACCGGCAACACTGAGGACGAAGTAACGCGCGAGATCGAGCGTTACGTTGTCTGGCCGGGCCAGGCCACCGCCTACAAGACAGGCCAGCTAGCGATCCTCGACATTCGCGCCAAGGCCGAAGCCGAGCTTGGCGACAAGTTCAATCTTCGCAACTTCAACGAGATGATCCTCATCAACGGCGCCATGCCGCTCGATATCCTGCGGGACGTGGCCGATGACTGGATCGCAGAACAAAAAGCCTGATTAAAAGGCATTCTGGAACGAAAGGCCGGACGCCCACCGCGTCCGGCCTTTTTTTATGTGCGACCAGCGCCTACACGCGGAGTGTGCGCATATACAGGAGCGCCGTTAACCTTTCCCATGAGGTTTCGACCCATAACTTATTGATTTGGTGGTGTGGACGGCGCGTTAACTTGACGTTTGTCAATGTGATGCGGCCTGTTCTATGCATGCTTACGGGCAGTATCGTAGTGAGTTAATAAAGGCGCGAAGTCCCATGTCGTATCTTCCCAGCAACCCGCAAGACCGGACCCTTTTCGAGTTCGACGCGGTCAAAGATCTCGGTAAAGAGCTGAACGAGACCTATGTCTCAGGGGATCCGTTTCCACATATCGCTATTGATGACTTCCTGCCCGAAGACCTGGTCCGGATGTGCATCGAGCAGTTCCCGACCCGGCCTGACCCGGGCAGCGAGAGCTTTGACCGCGATCAGGAGCGCTACAAGACGAGCTATCATCCGGACAATATGGCGCCGTCGCTGCGTCACCTTTTCTATGCCTTCAACTCGCGTCCCTTTATCCGGGTGGTTGAAAATATCACCGGCATCAAAGGCCTTCTTCCCGACCCGTTTTTCCTCGGCGGCGGTTTCCACGAAACCCGCCAGGGCGGCCATCTCGATATGCATGCGGATTTTAACCACCACAAACCGCTCAATCTCGAGCGCCGGGTCAATGTCCTGATCTATCTCAACCCTGACTGGAAGGCCGAATATGGCGGACAGCTTGAGCTGTGGCGCACGGACATGTCCGAGCAGGTCCAGTCTATTCTGCCTATCGCCAACCGTTGCGTGATGTTTACGACAACGGGCCAGTCGATGCATGGCCACCCCCAGCCGGTCAATCATCCCGATGGCGGCGCGCGCAGGTCCATCGCGCTCTATTATTACACCTCCACCTGGGATGAGACGAAGGCGTCAAAGACGACCCAGTTCTACGCCCGGCCCGGCACTCATGACCGTTATGACTGGCAGGTGCGGTCCGATGAAATCCTGCAGGATTTCCTGCCGCCGGTGCTCATGCGGCAAGTGGCCCGGGTGCGGCGCAAGCTGGCCCGGCATTAACCGGACCTGGCCAGGCCGGAGTTAGATCTTCAGCCTACAGCGCAGCATTGCTGGCCTCTTTCAGCCGTGCGCGCCTTTGCCGATAGCGGGCCTTGCGAAAAGCAGGGGTTTCCGTTATGTCCCGGCCCCTTCCGCCGGGCCTCGCGCCGCCCTTCTTTGACATCGCGGCCCGGCTCCCTAAATAGGCTCAGCAAGCCTGGCCGCAGCGCCAAGAGAGTTATCATGACCGCCGTCATCCTTACGATTCACACCCTTATCGTGATCGCCCTGATAGGCGTCGTTCTGCTGCAGCGTTCCGATGGCGGAGCGCTCGGCCTTGGCGGCGGCGGTGGAGGCGGCGGCTTCATGACCGGCCGCGGCGCGGCGAATGCGCTGACCCGCACCACCTCTATTCTGGCGGCGGCGTTTTTTGCGACCTCGCTGATTCTGGCGATTCGCGCAGGCGGCGGCGAAGATGACGATCGCGTGATTGACGAGCTGACCGGCGCGAACGCCCCGGCAGTGGAAACCAGCTCCGATCCGGCTGACATCACGTCTGAGGACCTCTTGAACTCGCTTGGCGCAGAAGAGGCGGCGCCCGCTTCGAATGAGCCCGCGACAACGGAAGACCTTTTGCAGGATCTCGGCGTTGAGACCCCGGCCGCCGACGAGGGCGAGGCTCCGGCGGAGCCGGCCGACGAGGCCCCGGCCGAGGAAGAAACCCCGCAAGAATAGCGTTTTCTCCCCGCAATTCCTGACTTTTTCAGCTTCTTCAAAAATAGCGTTTGATCGGCGCGGAATCTTCGCTAAGACGGAACTCCATGGCGCGGTACATATTCATTACCGGCGGCGTGGTGTCGTCTCTCGGAAAAGGTGTTGCTTCGGCGGCTTTGGGCGCGCTCCTTCAGGCGCGTGGCTACAAGGTTCGTTTGCGCAAGCTCGACCCTTATCTGAATGTCGATCCCGGCACTATGTCGCCCTATCAGCACGGCGAAGTCTTCGTAACCGATGACGGCGCCGAGACCGATCTCGACCTCGGTCACTATGAACGGTTCACAGGGGTTTCCGCCTGCAAGGGCGATAACGTCACGACCGGTCAGATCTATTCGAACATTCTCGAGCGCGAACGGCGCGGCGATTATCTCGGGGCCACGGTGCAAGTGATCCCCCATGTCACCGACGCCATCAAACAGTTCGTTTTGTCTGACGCTGGCGGCGCGGATTTCGTATTGTGCGAAATCGGCGGCACGGTCGGCGATATCGAAGCGCTGCCATTTTTCGAAGCCATCCGCCAGCTCGGCAACGAATTACCGCGCGGTGACGCCGTCTATGTTCACCTGACCTTGATGCCGTTCATTCCGTCAGCCGGCGAGCTTAAAACCAAGCCGACCCAGCACTCGGTGCGTGAGTTGCGCGCCATTGGCATTCAGCCCGATGTCTTGCTCGTGCGCGCCGACCGCGACATCCCGCAGGACGAGCGCCGCAAGATTGCGCTCTTTTGTAATGTCCGTTCATCCGCGGTTGTGCAGGCGCTCGATTGCCGCACGATTTATGAAGTGCCTCTGACCTATCACAAGGAAGGCTTTGACAGCGAAGTCCTCGACGCTTTCGGCGTGAAGAACCCGCCGGAGCCGAAGCTTGAAGGCTGGCAAAATATTGTCGAGCGGATCACCGTTCCCGATGGCGAGGTCACGATCGCCGTCGTCGGCAAATACACAGTGTTGAAAGACGCCTATAAATCATTGATCGAAGCGATCGCCCATGGCGGCATCGCCAATAATGTCCGCGTCAATATCGAATGGATTGAAAGCGACAAGTTCGAAAAAGAAGAAGAAGCGATCTCCGCGCTTGAAGGCGTACACGGCATTCTCGTGCCGGGCGGCTTCGGCGAGCGCGGCGCGGAAGGCAAGATCAAGGCGGCCCAATTCGCCCGCGAAAAAGAGATTCCTTATTTCGGCATCTGCTACGGCATGCAGATGGCGGTGATTGAGGCCGCGCGCAATCTGGTCGGTGAGAAAGACGCCAGTTCGTCTGAGTTCTCCAGTTGCGGCAAACCCGTTGTGGGCCTGATGACCGAATGGGTGCGCGGCAACGAAACTGAAACCCGTCAACAGGACGGCGATCTTGGCGGAACGATGCGCCTTGGCGCCTATCCGGCGAAACTGAAACCGGGCAGCCGCGTCGCCGAAGCTTATGGCGCGACGGAAATTTCCGAACGCCATCGCCATCGTTTTGAAGTCGATATGGCGTGGTCGGAAAAGCTCGCGGCGCATGGCGTCATCTTTTCCGGAACGTCGCCAGATGGCGAACTGCCGGAGATCATGGAGATTCCCGATCATCCGTGGTTCATCGGCGTGCAGTACCACCCGGAGCTGAAATCCCGGCCCTTCGACCCGCATCCTCTTTTTGCGTCCTTCATTGACGCCGCGGTCAAGCGCTCCCGTCTCGTCTGATCGGCGCCAGACACGCCTATTAAGCTGTGTTTTGCGGGCGCTTTCGCCTTTAAGGTGAAATATGGACAGATTTTGCAAAAAATTTGTCTCAAATGCGGAACGAAGCCCATCTCCCGGCGTTGTCTCTTCGTGTGCAGTTACAAACCGGGAGACGCCAATAATGAAATTTCGCCAGCTCGCCATCGCCGCAGCCACCCTCGCCGTCAGCACCGGCGCGGCCCACGCAACCACATTCGTATTCAAAGGCGACGGCAATAACGTCACGCCGCTTGGCGCAGAGGGCGTCGATTTCGTCCGAGATTGCGGCACAGTCGGCTCCGACTACTGCACGATCGATCACGCCGCCGGCTTCGATTACGAACTGGACGGCGTCAATCTCAATGTCGTCGCTTATGCAGACGGCGCGCCGACCCGGTTGATCCAGGATGTCATTCCGGGCGATTCCGGTCTGGGCGCCTATTCCGAAGTCAATCCGAATGACGACCAGACCCAGTTCGACACCGGCGAATCGATCGCCTTTAACTTCGATGAAATGGTCACCCTCACCGATGTGGAATTTAACGCCGGCGGCGACGTAAATTGTTCGAGCTTTGGCGATGAAGGCCCCTGCGGTGATTTTCGCCTGACCATTGACGGCATGGTGATCGGCGTTCTCGCCGCGCAGGATGTCATTGCTTCCCTTGGAACAGGCATGTCGTTCCTGATTGAAGCGCTGACGCCTGAAGGCGGTTTCTCTATCGCCCAGTTGACGGTGAACACAAGCGAAGTGCCGGTCCCCGCCGCGCTGCCGCTGCTTCTGTCCGGTCTCGCCGGCCTTGGCTTCGCCGCACGCAAACGCCGCGATCCGCTCGTCGCGCAATAACCAACTCCCCTCAAGAAGCGCAGACTGCGCCGCAGCTTGATGCTGCGGCGCTTTTTTGTGTCTTTGTTTTGCGTCGCACAGCGGCGCGCAGTAGAGTTCAAAAGACCTCAACAGGAGATTGTCGCCTTGCTTCAATCCGTACTCATCACCGGCGCTTCCAGCGGCATTGGAGAGGAATGCGCCGTCTTCCTCGCCCATAAAGGCTTTCGCGTCTTCGCCGCCGCACGCCGCATCGACAAGCTGAACGAACTGACCGCCGTCGGATCGGGTCGCATCACCCCGCTGCAGATGGATGTCACCGACAAGGCGTCTATCGATAAGGCGCTCCAGGCCATCGCTGATGAGGGCCTTACCCTTTACGGCCTCGTCAATAATGCAGGCGCGGCGATGATGGGGCCGGTTGAACGGCTTCCTCTCGATGATTGGCGCAGCGTTTTTGAAACGAATGTTTTCGGCCTTGTCGCAGTGACCCAGGCGGTGCTGCCGCAAATGCGCGGCGCCGGGCGCGGGCGCATCGTCAATATTGGCTCGCTCACCGGGCGCATCGCTTCGCCGTTTCAGGGCGCCTACGCCGCCACGAAACATGCGGTTGAAGGGCTTTCGGATTCGCTGCGACGCGAGCTTGTGCCCCATGGCGTCAAAGTGTCCGTCGTTCGTCCGGGCGCCATTAATACGCCGTTCGGCCATCATGAAGCGGAAATGCTCGACAAGTACGAAAATGACGATCCTTACGGCGATCAGGTGCGCGCCTTTAAAGCGTGGTTTTCAAAACAGCATCCGATTGCGCCGTCGCCCGTCATTGTCGCCGAAGCCGTGCATCATGCGCTCACCGCGGAAAACCCGCATTCGCGCTACACGGCGCCGTTTAAGATGTCCTATGCGCTGGCGCTGCGGAATTTGTTGCCGTCCGGCGTCACCGACCGCGTCCTGGAACGCATCAATGGACTTGATAAGTTCCGGAAGTAGCGCGCCGCCAGATTTACCCCCCGGTTTCATTGGCCTACAGACGAATGTGGCGCCATTTGGCATTTTCTGCTCCGTCCTTTCCTTTAGCGGGTCAGGGAGAGCGGATCGCGCACACCCAATTCAACCGTGCACAGATCATAAGCCCGCCCGTAAAGTCGTGGATAACTATTCACCAACACTGGAAAATATTGAAGAATTCAACCGATTTGAGGTGTTTTTCCCGCTATTGGGGTCGGCGTTTCGCCATGGGAAACAGGGCGCCGATATCGGCCCTAATCGTCATACTGTTCCACTGCGATCGCGTCGAAGGCGGCGGCGAGCGACACAAAGCGGCGGCGCGGCGTTTCCCCCATTAACGCCTGCCGGTCTGACGGCGCGCGGAAAATGAGTTCGCCTTCGCGCGCCTCCAGACTGCAACCCTCCAGCGCAACCGTCGCCTTCGGTGCAATCGCCGCCACAAAACGAAGGGCGAGCCCGAATTGAGTCGCGCGCCTTTGCGCCTCTTCCGAGAGGAGCGACATTGCATGTTCATTTGGCGGGGCTGCTGATCGTCCCTGATGGCGCCGGAACAGGGCGAGCGCCATCCACAAACGCTCCTCATGACTGACGCTCGCGAATGGCGCGCGCAACGCCGTATCGAACGCATGGCGCCCGCGCATATCGGGGTGAAAATAGGCGCCGATATCACATAGCAGCGTCGCCCCCCGGCGCAGCCGCGCGCCGTCAGGGTCATCGCGTGAGAACAAAGGTTCGATAACGCTGAAAGCCTTCTCCCCAAAGGAAGGATCAGGCGCAAGGCGATCGGCGTAAAACTGGCAAGCATCGAGGAACGGATCTGACCCACGCTCCTCCGGCGACAATTGCCGGTACAAGAGCCCCTCGCGCACCCCGCCCGAGGACATACAGACCCGCTTCGCTTTCATCCGTGTGATGACGGTTCGCAAGACCGTGGATGCGAGCGGCAGGGTGTCGATACGCCGTCGCGGAATTCCGGGAATTTCTTCCAGCGATTTGCGGCTCTGGCGGGACACGAGATCGCAGATTTCAATCGCCTGCGCAGGCGTCAATTCATAGTGATGCAGGACCGGCAACGGATAATTTTTAAGGCTCATGTGAATACGCGCTATACCGCGCCAGGCGCCGCCCACCGCATAGAGCGTTTCAAAGGCGCCTTTCGTCAGAAACGGGACAGCGTCGAGATGTTCATTGATGAGGGATGTTGCGACTTTCATATCGCCCTTGGACGCGCGCATCAGACTTAGCGGGCCGATGGGAAGGCTGAGCCGCTCCCCCGGCTCGCCATTTTCAAGGACCGCGAGCTCCAGACTGCCGCCGCCCATGTCGCCGACCAGCCCGGTCGCACCGGGCTCCACCGAAACTACGCCAAGCGCGGCAAGCTCTCCCTCCTCCGCGCCGGAGATCACTTCGACCTCGAAACCGATGGTCTGGGCGGCTTCTACAAAGCGCGCGCCATCCGCCGCCTCGCGCACAGCCGAGGTTGCGATCACAGTGACCGGCGGACGCCCAAGATCATCAAGGACATGGCGAAAACGCTTCAGGGTCGCCAGCGCATCCTCGACGGCCGCCGGATTGAGCCCGCCCTCCGGGGTCATATCGCGCCCAAGACCGCACAAGGCCTTTTCATTACAGATCGGCAGCGGCGCGCGGGGCGGGCCGTCATAAACAACGATGCGAACGGAATTTGATCCGATATCGACGACGGCGCGGCGTTTGCTCGCCGGGGAAATGTCATTACGCGAAATCATGCCTGCAGGCGCATTCTACTCGGTCCGGCTCTTTGCCGCCATCGGTCAGTTTTTCCCGATTCGCGACCCAAAACCGGATTGAGCGGTTATTTGCGCCGTTTGATCTCGCGTGGAGCATTTAATTCCAGCGCGGCGCCACGACCCGACAGGGACGGGTTGGTCATCATATAGGTGTGGACATTGAAAGGCTCGCCCTCGCCGCTCGGCTTCACCCGCTCATAGGACCCGTCTGACAGCAGCTTCCAGCTCTGCGCCTCGTCATTGAGGTTCGCCACCATGATGTAATCGATGATCTGGCTGTGCACCGTAGGATTATCGACAGGACAGAACACTTCGACGCGGCGATTGAGATTACGCGGCATCAAATCGGCTGAGGCGACGAAAATTTTCGCCTGAGGATTGGGCAGACTATCGCCGGCGCCAAAACAGTAAATGCGGGCATGCTCAAGAAAGCGCCCGACAATGCTCTTGACCCGGATATTTTCAGAAAGCCCCGGCACGCCCGGGCGCAGGCAGCAAATCCCGCGCACCACAAGATCAACCTGAACGCCGGCGTTCGACGCCTCATAGAGCTTGTCGATGATCGCCCCGTCAACAAGCGCGTTCATCTTCATCCAGATCGCTGCAGACTTTCCTTTCTGGGCGTTCTTGATCTCCTTATCGATCAGCTTGACCATATGCGCGCGGGCGTTCAGCGGGGCCACGGCGAATTTTTCAAAACTCTCCGGCGCCGCATAGCCGGTGATGAAGTTAAAGACTTTCGCAGCGTCGCGCCCGATCGCCGGGTCGCAGGTGAACAACGACAGGTCGGTGTAAATTCTTGCGGTTATCGGGTGATAATTCCCTGTGCCCACATGGGTGTATGTGCGGGTGCCGGTTTCTTCCTGACGGACAACGACGGACAATTTCCCGTGGGTTTTATATTCGAGGAAGCCGTAAACCACATTGACGCCGGCGCGCTCCAGCGCCCTCGCCCAGCGGATATTCGCCTCTTCGTCGAAGCGCGCTTTCAGCTCAACGAGCGCGGTGACGTTCTTGCCCATTTCCGCCGCTTCAATCAGCGTTTCAACAATCGGAGACTGTTTCGACGTACGATAAAGCGTTTGCTTGATGGCGACGACTTTCGGGTCGGCCGCAGCCTGTTTCAGGAACTGCACAACAACGTCGAAGGACTCGTAAGGGTGATGAACGAGAATATCCTTTGCGCGGATCGCGGAGAAACAATCGCCGCCATGTTCGCGAATGCGCTCGGGAAAACGCGGCTCGTAGGGCGCGAATTGCAGATCGGGCCGGTCGCTCGGAATAAGCCCGTTGACCTGCGCCAGCCCCAGAATGCCGTCCACGAGAATAACATCCTGCGCTGTCGCCTGAAGACGCTCGCGAATAAGGTCGCGCAAATGCTCCGGCGTGCCAGCGTCAATCTTAACGCGGATGACGTCACCACGGCGGCGGCGCTTCAGCATGGTCTCGAACACCCGAACGAGATCTTCAGCTTCTTCCTCAACCTCGACATCGCTGTCGCGCAACACGCGGAACGCGCCGTGCGACGAAATCTCAAAGCCGGGAAAGACATGATGGATGAACCGGACAATCGTCTTTTCGAGCGAGATGAAGCGCGCAGGCGCTCGGCTGTCATCACCGGTTGGCGTATCAGGCAGGCGGATAAACCGTCCGATCTTTACTGGCACCGGCAGGATCGCCTCCATGGGCTGACCGTCGGCGCGGGTCAGTTCGAAACAAAGGGCGAAGCCCAAATTTGGAACAAACGGAAACGGATGCGCCGGATCAAGCGCCAGCGGCGTCAGGATCGGAAAAATATTCGACTGGAACTCTTCTTCAAGCCACTGGGAGTCTGCGTCGGTTAATTCATCTTCATCAACAACGATAACGCCAGCCTCGCGCATCAGTGGCTTCAACTCACGCCAGCAGCGTTGTTGTTCGCTCATCAGGGCGGCGGCGTGCTCGGAAATCATGGTGAGCTGTTCCTGCGCCGAAAGCCCTTCCTGACTGACTGCGGAAACGCCCTCGCGCACTTGTCCGCGCAACCCCGCAAAGCGCACCATGAAGAATTCATCAAGGTTGCTTGCGGAGATCGACAGGAATCTCAGCCGCTCAAGCAGCGGGTGATTTTCATTGAAGGATTCTTCGAGAACGCGGCCGTTAAAGGCGAGCCAGGACAATTCCCGATTGATAAAGCGCGACGGCGCGTCAGGCGCAATGGGTGCGGCGCCTTCAACAAGCTGTCTGATTCCGTCGTCCGCAGCCACAGCGGCCTCTCCTTATCAGCGTCATCTAAAACTCTTTTATGCCGCTGGATCGCCTTCAGAAAGGTTATCAAGGAGTTTTTGAACCAAAGGAGTGGTGATTTTCCGCTTTTCTTCCAGCGCAACCTGGTCAGCGAGCGCAACAAATGCGCGCGCAGCCGCAAAAGTGCGCGGCAGGCGCGGCGCGGCGTATTCGATGACCGCTGGCGAAACCGCCACTTGCCGGTCACGAAACCCCTTGGCGATCACCGCCCGGATGAGGGCCTCATCGGGATCGGCGAGGATCGACCGCGGGGCCGCCTCCAGCCGGGTCCGCAAATCCTTAAGACCGCCGGACCAGAGCCCGGGATGTCCCTCTCCAACCATTAGGAAACGCCGACCCTCAGCGGCGCCGCTTTCAAACGCCGCCAGAAATGCGTGAGGGTCCTCCGCCGGCATATTGTCGATAATGGCGAGGCCGTCACCGTAAGGCGCGGCGGCAAGGGCATTGGCCGTGAGCGTCGCCGCGTCCCGGCCTTCGACGAGGGCGTGCGCGAAATGCGTTTTCCCGGCGCCGGACGGCCCGCAAACGACCAGCGCCGGTTCTGAGGATTGAAGCCAGGCTTCGCCCGCCCGCCAGGCGGCGTCATTGGAAGCCGCACGCACGAAAGACGCCCGATCGTAACGCGGCGGCGTTTCGGGCAAATCAAGCGGAAGCTGGCGCGCCATGGAAGACATAAAACTCAGCTCTGATTTCAGTCACGGGGATTTCGCCCACAAACGGGCGCCGCGCAACGGGAAGTTATCCCGTGCCCTGCTTTTCGCAGCAGCGTTCGCGCCATCACTGTGACGGCGAGATCAATACCGTGTAGCGGGAGCGTCCTCATCATAGGACGCCGGCTGCACCGGGACGGCGGCTTCGCCGACGCCAGCGGCGCCAAAGCGCTGTCCGCGCCGGCGGGAATTGCCCCGCACTTGCTGCGCGGTGGACGGGGTCGCCACCATCCAGCGTTCGCCATCCTCGGTCCACAGGGCGAGCCCCTGCGCTTCCATGGTGACAATAAGCTTGTCCGGATCGCCATAAGCGCGAACCAGCATCTCAGCGCCATTGCGCGACAGGGAACGCACCTGCACCGAGCCCACAAGCGGGGTCGAAATCAACGCCGAGCGGATTTTCGCCCATTCATCGAGGGAGCGGAAATAGGCGCTCGCTTCCAGCAACGCAGCCTCGGTGTGGTCAATCAACGTCTGCTCTTTCCATGGCTTGGCGTGCTTGGCGATAACGACTTCAATAGCTTCCTCCGCAAGGGTCGGGAAATTGCCGGACGGACGCGTGAACCACGCTTCAGCCAGCACATCGCCCACCTTGGCCGGGTTGAAACTGTTGGTCGCCGGACCTTGCAGAGCGCCGCCGAATTCCTCTGCGCCGGTGGCGCTTACTCGGTTTAACAAATCTTCCTGATCGTCCAGTTCTGCAGATTCACGGAAGCCGTTGATAAGCCGCACACGTAATTTGTATTCGCCTTCAGCCTGCTGAAGATAGGCATGAGCGACAATCACCTGGCTGACCGAATAGCGCTCCGCCATGCGTGCAAGCGCATCAGTATTCAGCGCAAGCGCCTGACGCGCACTGATAACGGCGCTGTCTTCAAGATCGCCGAGCGGCGCCGTCATCGGCGTCAGCTCGTTGTTGTAAGGGCGCACTTTCCACGCCGCCATCCAGGGATTGTTCTCCTCCCAAAGATAGAGGCCATTAGCAGTTTGCAGCACCGGCAGAACAAGCGCCGTGCGGGTCTGCGCCTCGGAATAGGGAATCCCCGCCTCGCGCAGCAGACGACGCACTGAGGCCGGCTTGAACCGGTAAGTAATGAAGGCGCGATAGGTGTTGGCCGAGCTTTTCTCGTTATAGACCTCGAAACCGGATTCGAGATCTTCCAGCGTCTGGTTGCTGAGCGGGATCACGGTGCGGTCAACGACCGTTGCGGTGGGTCCGTCAGGCGAAACCGTCGCGGCGTCAGCGCCGACACTCGGCAGGTACGGCCAGTCATCCTCAATCGTCAGGCGGCGCAGGAGGATTTCCATGGCCTTCTGGCGGCCCTGACGCTGGGCGATGGTTTTCGCCGCCGTGGCGTTGTCCGCCTGGGCCTGAACCGTCACGCGGGGCACCACGAAAACATCGTCGCCCGCCGCCCATGCTGCGGAAAGATTGGCCGAGACAGCAGCCAGGACCAGCAATGCACGCTGAATTATGGTCATTCAAAACTCCGATTCCGTCCCCTCGGCGAGTATAGCCGCCAATTACGGCTGTTTATAGCCGGGCCCGCCCCGGGAAACGACCCCGCCAGCGCCTGTCTTGACGATATTTCAGGGATGATTTCCCAATATGGGCGATGCTTGACGGAGTTGCACCACGCCCAGCATAAAAACCTGGGGGCGGATGATGGAGTTGCGTGTGACGAGATATCTGGCCTGGCTGCTGATCGCGGGAATCGCCCTCCTCTCATCGGCCGTCGCAATGGACGGCGCTGAAGATGCGGCGACAGACGGCGCGCCGACAGCGCTGACGCCATTCGCCCCCTTGAGCCTTGAGGACAGCCAGCTCGACCAGCTAGACGACGCCGTTCAGCGCGCCATGGCCTCAGGCGATTTTGTCGGCCTTGCTGTGGCGGTCGTGCGCGACGGCGAAACTAAGTTTCTGAAAACATATGGCGTGAAGGAGGTCGGCGGCGATGACGCGATCACCCCGGACACGCTGTTTCGCATCGCCTCCCTGTCCAAGGGATTTGCGTCCAGTCTGACAGGACTTGCGGTTAGCGAAGGAAAATTATCACTCGACGCCCATGCGACTGATTTCGCTCCGACCTTGGCGCTTGCCGGCGGCGCGGAGAAATCCCTGACCCTTTCCCACCTTCTGAGTCATCGCACAGGTCTGCCGCCTAACGCATATGACAATCTTCTGGAGGCGGGCGTGCCGCCGGAAAAGATCCTGCCGCAATATCGCAAGGTCAAACCACTCTGCGGCGTCGGCAAATGTTACACCTATCAGAACATCACCTACGACATCGCCGGGCGCGCTGTGTCGGCGGCTTATGGCGAGCCCTATGCCGATCTCGTGGCGGAGCGCCTGTTTACGCCGCTCGGCATGGCGACGGCTTCCATCGGGTCGTCAGGCCTTGTCAGAACCGGCGACTGGGCGCGCCCGCATATGCGCGACCGCAAAAAATCGAGGGATGCGCCGCCCAACCCGTGGCATGTGGTTGAGGTAAAAGAGCCCTATTACGGAACGCCAGCCGCCGGCGGCGTCAACGCCTCGATCACCGACATGACGCAATGGCTGAAGGCGCAAATGGGCGATGCTCCGGAAGTGCTCTCACCCACAGTGCTGGACCTGATCCACAGCCCGCAGGTCAACACGCCCTCGGAGACGCGGCGAATGCGCGCTGTCCTGCAGAATTTGGCGTCATCGCAATACGCCTATGGCTGGCGCGTCTATGATTATGGGGGCAAGCGCGTCATCGCCCATGGCGGGTCGGTTGACGGCTATGGCGCGCAGATCGCTTTCATCCCTGAACTGAACGCCGGGATTGTCGTTCTCGCCAATACGCGCACCAGACGCATGTGGAGCATTGCGCCGATGTTTCTGGACCTGACGCTGAGCCAGCCGCGCCGGGACTGGCTGGCGCTGGAGGACATGGACCCTGTTTTCGCAGGGTCGCAGTAGGCCGGGCCCATGGCGCGCCGCCTTCGCCATCCCCAGCTTGTATGGGCGGCCAACCCTCTCTAGGAAGGCGCTCAAATCTTTAGGCCCGACAAAGGACATCCGGTCCATGAGCGAAGCGTATAAAAAGGCGGGCGTCGATATCGACGCAGGTGAACGGCTGGTGGACGCCATCGGGCCACTGGCCAAAGCGACTGCGCGCCCCGGCGCGGACGCCGCGCTGGGCGGATTTGGCGGGCTGTTCGACCTCAAGGCCGCGGGGTTCAAAGACCCCATTCTCGTTTCCGGCACGGATGGCGTCGGGACCAAGCTAAAGGTTGCATTTGAAACCGGCCTGCATGACACCATCGGCTCCGATCTCGTCGCCATGTGCGTCAACGATGTTCTCGCGCAAGGCGCCGAACCGCTTTTCTTTCTCGACTATTTTGCGACCGGCAAACTCGATGAGGACACCGCCGCGCGTGTTGTCGCGGGGATCGCACGCGCCTGCGCCGAAGCGGGCTGCGCCCTGATCGGCGGTGAAACCGCTGAAATGCCGGGCATGTACGAGCCGGGCGAATATGACCTCGCCGGGTTTTGCGTCGGCGCCGCAGAGCGCAACCGGTTATTGCCGCGCAAAGTTTCCGCCGGCGATGTAATGATCGGCCTCGCCTCCTCCGGCGCCCATTCGAACGGCTACTCTCTTATTCGCAAGATCGCTGCAGACGCCGGCATCAAATATGACGCACAAGCGCCATTCGATTCGTCAAAGACGCTAGGCGAAGCGCTGATCGCGCCAACGCGCATTTACGTGAAAAGCATTCTCGGCCTTCTCGACGATGAAGACGTCAAAGCCTTCGCACATATCACCGGCGGCGGCCTCACGGACAACACGCCGCGGGTCTTAACCGATGATCTCGCGCCGCGTTTCGACGATGGCGCACTGACCCTGCCGCCGCTGTTCCAATGGCTGGAGGACGCCGGCGGCCTCTCTGACGAGGAAATGCGCCGCACCTTTAATTGCGGCATTGGCGGCGTGGTCGTGTGTTCCCCGAAAGCCGTTGAGGCGACATTGGCGCGCCTCACGGCCTCTGGCGAAACCGCTCATATCATCGGCGACATTGTGAGCGTTGCGTAATGGCGAAGGCGCGTATCGCAATTCTCATCTCCGGCCGCGGCACAAATATGCAGGCCTTGATCGACGCCGCCCGCGATCCGGATTACCCGGCCGAAATCGCCCTTGTTATCTCGAACCGCCCGAAAGCGGCCGGACTCGACAAGGCCGGAGAAGAAGGCATTCAACGCGAAGTCATCAACCACAAGGATTTTGAAACCCGCGCGGATTTCGACGCGGCGCTCAATGACGCGCTAAAAACCGCCAAGATCGATTTTGTTTGTCTGGCGGGTTTCATGCGCGTGCTGACCGGCGGCTTCGCTAGCGACTGGCGCGGCCGGCTCATCAATATCCATCCGTCATTGTTGCCTTCGTTTGAAGGCTTGCATGTGCATGAACGCATGATCGAAGCTGGCGTTAAACTCGCCGGCTGCACAGTGCATTTTGTTTCCGCTGAGGTGGACTCAGGCCCCATCATCGGCCAGTCGGCGGTGCCGGTCTTGCCGGGCGACGACGCCGATAAACTTGCGGCGCGCATCCTGAAAGAAGAGCACAGACTTTACCCCGCTTGCCTTCGTCTTCTTATTGAAGGCAAGGCGCGCCTGACCGGCGCAGTTGTTACTTATGACGAAAGCATCACCGCGAGCGGCGCGCTGATCAATCCGCCGATTGGGTGAGCGGCAAGGCGTTTGGCGCTGCGCCAAGATCCTCTTCGAGTTTGAGCCAAAACGGATAGCGCGACGTCGCTGTCAGGATTGGCGTGCGCCCTATCATCGCGGCGACCAGTGAAAAAGTGGATGCGCGATTGCTCTGGGCGATGGCGTCGCATTTCGAGAGGCAAAGCAGATCTATCATCGCGCTCGACAACGACGTTCGGCGCAGACGTTGAAGATGTTGCAGGGGTTCGCTATCCGGCCCCTTCCGCCTCAACGCCTTGGGCGCATTACGAGCGATGGCGGTTTCCACATTTTGCGCCTCAATCTCATCATCTGCAAAAACGGCGAAGCTGCAGTCGCTTAGGTTTTTGCAATAACCGCGATATGCGGATGTCAGATGCGCATTTTCATAAACGCGCAACAGCGACGTCGGCGCGAGACCGTAAAGCGCCGTCAAGAGCAGCGGCAGCTCGCGATTAAGGCCGGATTTGCGCATCAGGAAGTCGCGAAACTGCCGCCTGTGCTGCGCCGTGCGGTCTGTTCGCCGCACATGAATACCGACAAGCGGCGCCTCACCTTGCGCGGCTCTCCAGTCTTTCGACGCGCCGAGATGAGCGTCATGAAAGGCGAGCCCGTCAAGCGCGGCGACTAGTCTTGCGCTGAAGGTCGCGCGGGAGACATCCAGGCCTAGCTCTTTGCGAAACACCTCGAAGATTTCATAGGGCTCCCAGCCGGTTTGAATGACCCTGACATCATCAGGCGCAGCTTCCGCCGGAGCGAATGCATCTGTTGCAATGAAAACATCTTCATACTCACCCGGGCAGGAGTCGTCATTGCTCCAGATGAAACGCACCGGCGTGTCGCCGGCGCAGGCGCGCACAGCCGCAAGCGCCATCATCCGGTTGCCGAGACCGCATATGGGACCAGCCCACCAGATTGGAGATTGCACCGTCATCAAAGGTCCGCCGTCTGTCAACGGCGAACCCGTCTGACTGTGCGTCAGGATGTGGCCGATTCGAGTTTTTCGAAAAACGCCCGCACCCGCGCCGCATTGGCGCCGAGATCGGAACCGCCGACGCGGGACTTGGAGCGCACATTGACGATTGTCATGGAGCCTTCCGGCGTCAGCCGCACAACAAAGTCGTCGACAAAGCCGAACCATTTCGAGGTGTAAGCCGCCTCAAGCCGCCAGCCCTCATCGGTCAGCGTCTCGTCAAGCATCTCCATATTCATGTCGCGGAGGATGACGCGCACAATCTCCGCCGTCTCATCGAGGCCTGCATTGACCTTGCGCGGCGTCAGATCCGGAAAGGCTTCCTCCTGTGCTTCGCGCACGGTCTTTTCGGAATTCGGCACCAGATTGCCGCCGACATATTCGGGCGGATTGATCCGTTCTTTGTCAGCGCCGGCGATAATCTGCGGCGGGTTGTCAAAATCCGTGGTGATGTCGTGAATGAATGGGTTGGCTTCAAAGTCCGCGCGCATTTTCAAGGGAACCTGTCCCGCCACGACAGCCGCGACAGCAGCGACGATGGCGAACAGGCCAACTCCGCGCGCGCTCATAAACAGGCTTGCAATACCTGCTATCCCCGCGAGCGCCGCAACAGTGAAGAGCGGCGGCACACCGACCGGACCAAGCTCCACCGGCGCAGATACTTTGCGGATCAGGCTAAGCCCCTCGCCCCAGGTCCACCAGCCCATTTGCGACCCCGGTCCGGCGAGCGCGATCGCCAAGGCGCAACCCAGCGCCGCCAAGCCTAATAGCAATGTCAGAATTCTCATTAAACGCCCCTTGATACGGTTCCAGCCCCGCCTGAGATATAGCGCAACCGCAACCTGATTGCACCCATCGTCCGGTGAATGGCCGGACAGGCGGAAAGCTCTAAATTTGCAGGCTGTGCGCGCTTGCGATAGCTTTGGGAGCACATCTTTCACGCGATTTTTACCTAAAGGGAGCGGCCGCAACATGTGTGATGACAACACCGTCGCCGAGAACGAAGCCTATCTGAAAAAAGCGGGACGCCTGTCCCGGCGCGATTTCACAACGCTGGCCGCTGGCGCGGGCGCTGCAATAATTCTACCGGCGCCTGCGAACGCCATGTCAGTGGAGGCGAGCAATGTCACCATTCAAACGCCCGATGGCGAGGCCGACGGTTATTTCGTTCATCCCACAAAGGGAAAGCACCCCGGCGTCATCATCTGGCCGGACATCATGGGCATTCGCCCGGCCTTCCGGCAAATGGGCGAGCGCCTCGCCCAGTCCGGTTATTCCGTACTCGTTGTAAATCCTTATTACCGCACCGCCAAAGGCGACGTCATTGAAGAAGGCGAAAGCTTCAGCGATCAGGCGGTGCGAGAACGTTTGATGCCGCATGCCCGTTCCTTGTCGCCGGAAACCACGGTGAGCGACGGACAGGCGTTCGTCGCTTTTCTGGATGAAAACAAAACAGTCGATAAGAAACGCAAGATTGGCGTCACCGGCTATTGCATGACCGGGTCTTTCGCCATGCGCTGCGCCGCAGCGATGCCGGATCGTATTGGCGCGATCGGCTCGTTCCATGGCGGCGGCCTCGCGACGGATGAGCCCACAAGTCCGCATCTCCTCATCCCACAAATGAAAGCAGCCGCGCTGATCGCCATTGCCGAAAATGACGATGAGCGCGATCCGGAGGCGAAGGTGAAATTGCGCGAGGCGTATGACGCCGCCGGCCTCCCTGCAAAGATCGAAGTCTATGAAGGCGCCATGCATGGCTGGTGCCCCCCGGATTCGCGGGTCTACAATCATGCCCAGGCCGAACACGCCTGGTCGCACCTCCTGACGATGTTCGCCGACGCCCTCGCCTGACGCAAACTTGAACAAACGGGAACGAAACCCCATTTGAGGCGTTCAACTATGCATAAGGAGCGTCCATGGCCCGGCCCGTCACCGTCACGATTTCTCACGACCTCGGAAAAGAGGGCGCGCGGGCGCGCATCCGCGACGGTTTTGATCAGTTAAAGGGATCGATGACCAATGGATTGATGTTCAAGTTCAGCGAAGAATGGACGAGCGAGGACACGCTTTCCTTTACGGCGAAAGGCCTCGGACAGACCATCACCGGCACAATTGATGTCTTTCCCGAACATGTACGCATCACGGCGACCCTGCCCGGCTTGCTTGCGTCACTCGCCGAAACCATCAGCGGCAAGATTGAAAAACAGGGCCAGATTTTGCTGGAGCATAAATAAGTCTTTGCTCCAGCTTTGTGTACGGTTTCTGAGGATTACTCCCCGAACAGCTCCAACGCGCCGGCCGTCATCGCCGTGACGCCGGTCTTCAACGCCGGTTCCGGCTGCGGAGCATAGAAGGGCGAGTGGTTCGCCGGCGGCATCGGCCCCTTGCCTTCCTGGCCCGCCTTGAAAGCTTTGGGATCAACGGAACCGGTCCAGAAAATGACGGTCGGAATATCATCCATCGTACGCCCGAAGCGGGAAAAATCTTCGCCGCCCATACTGGCTGGGCGCTCATAGACATGCTCCTCGCCAATATGGCCTGCGATCGCCGACATGACGCGCGCTGTCATCTCCTCGTCATTATACGTCGCGGGCGTGTAATCCTTGGCGTATTTCACTTCCGGCATTAAATCTTCGGGCAACCCCGCCGATTGCGCCTGTGCAATGGCGATACGTTCGATGCCGTCGAGCAGGGTTTTGCGCACATCATCGGAATAAGAGCGCACCGTAATTTTCAAATGCGCTTCGTCGGGAATGATGTTGTGCTTGTAACCTGATTGGAAAGAGCCGACCGTGACCACGCCTGCATCCTGTGGATTCAATTCACGGCTGACGAGCGTTTGCAGCGCATTGACAATCTGCGACCCGATCATCACCGGGTCCTTGCCCATATGCGGCGCAGAACCATGAGCGCCGACGCCTTTCACGATGATATCGACGCTATCCACATTGGCGAGCGCCCATCCGGGCGTGTAGGTGACGTCCCATGACGCATCCCAACCGGATGTGTGCGTCGCGAGAATGTAATCGGGCTTTGGAAACTTCTTGAACAGGCCATCCTCGATCATCGCCAGGGCGCCATAACCGATTTCCTCCGCAGGCTGACCAATCAGCACCAGTGTGCCAGACCACTGATCCTTCATGGCGGCGAGCCGACGGGCCGTGCCGATCAGGATCGCCATATGGCTGTCATGGGCGCAGGCATGCATAACCGGTGCAGTCTGGCCTGTATAATCCTGCGAAACGACTTTCGATGCGTAAGGCAATCCGGTTTTCTCTTCGAGCGGCAGCGCGTCCATATCAGCACGCAGCATCACCGTCGGCCCCTCGCCATTTTCCATGACGGCGACCAGGCCATACCCGCCAACGCCGTCCAGAACCTCGCCGGTTTCGGCTTTGGCCTTGGCTTTCGTCCATTTGTCGCCGACGCCTGTGGCGACGGTGAAGCCCAGCCCTTCGAGCTCAGACGTCATGCGCTTGGCGCTCTCGCTCTCCTTGAACGAAAGCTCCGGATTTTCGTGGAAGTGCCTGTAAAGATTGAAGACATAGTCGTAATCCTGAGCCACCGCATCAGTTAGTTCATCAGCCTGAGCCGCAGTCTGGGCGGCGCCTGTCAGCGCAAAGACCGCAGCGGCGGAAAGCAGAAATTTTTTCATTTTTGTCCTCAATTTTCCTGTAACTCAAAACCGACAACCGGCATGGGGCCTGGCGCAACGCCGCGGCGCTCTTTCTCCGCGGCGACCATGGATTTAATCTCATCGCGCAGTTTCGCGCCCTCATAGACGACGCCATTCTTCACCACATAGTCAACGCCGCCGACCTGGACGGGACGATTGGTCTCGGGGTCGAGTTTTACGTGCCCCGTGGCGTACAGCACTTTCAGATTGGCGAGTGGGTTTTCCTTCACGATGACAAGGTCGGCGCGCTTGCCCACCTGAATGGAGCCGATCTCACCTTCAACGCCGAGAATTTTTGCGCCGTCCAATGTCGCCGCCTTGATGACTTCAAGCGGATGAAATCCGGCTTCACGCAGCATCTCCATCTCTTCAACGAACCCGAAGCCGTAGGTGGAATAGATATAGCCTGCATCCTCACCGACGCCGACCTTGCCGCCGCGGTTTTTATAATCGTTGATAAAGCGCATCCACAGGCGATAATTTTCTTTCCACGCCGCTTCCTGCTCCGCGCCCCAGTCAAACCAGTACGACCCGTGCGCATTGCGATCGGGCGCGTAGAATTTCCAAAGCGTCGGCATAGTATATTCATCATGCCAAACGGCGCGGCGTTTTCGCATCCAGTCACGGCTTGCCGAATAGATCGAGAATGTGGGGATGATGGAGAATTCACGCTCCAACAGCGTCGACATCACCTCTTCCCAGCGATCCGTATCCGGGCCCGCCGCCTGCTTCCAGAGTTTTCCAGCGTTCTCGAACCGGTGCTGTTCGTCATTGTAATTATAATCGACAGGATAGTCCTGCAGCGTCCGGTCATCAAACAAGGCTTCCGGGAGGCCGTACCAGTGCTCCATGGAGCCGAGCCCATGCGCGGAGGTGTCCATCACATCCGCATGCGCTACATCGAGCTGCGCATGGTGCATTGTCGTCTTTAAACCTTGCGCTTTCGCTTCTTCGAGACCCGCCCATAAAATCTCTTCCGGCGCGCCGAAAAATTTAACGCCAACAGCGCCGTCACGCTTCAACTGGCGGATACGCGACCGCGCCTGATCGGGCGTGTCCACATCACCCGCACTCCAGCCGCGAAACACCGGATAAGGATAGATGTTCGGCGCGTCGATTTCATTTCGGGCGGAAGATCGCGAAACGCCAGAGGTCCAGGCGGCGCCAGCTTCGTTGCCAAGTTCACGCACCGTCGTAATGCCATGGGCGAGCCAGAGTTTGAAAATATAATCCGGCGGCACGCCCTGTCCGGTGTCCTCATTGTGGATGTGACCATGCATGTTGATAAAGCCGGGCAGCAGGAACATGCCGTCGGCGTCGATTTCACGCGTGCCCGCGGCCGGCCTGCGCTCCTGATTGATCGGCAGACCCGGCGCGCCCACTGGGACGATCCCGGTGATGCGGCCGTCCTCGACCACCACATCCATCGGCCCGAAAGGCGGCGCGCCCGCCCCGTCGATCACGGTGACGCCGCGGATCACAAGCCGGTCAAAAGGCCCCTCACCCAGACTGCGATCCGGCACGGACTGCGCTGATGCTGCGGCAAAGAGAACCGCGACAATCGTCGCGGCGATTGTTGTAATTCCTGCAAACTGCCTGAATATCACCCCGAAACCCCTTTTGTTTTGGCCAGTCTAACCCATTCGCCGGAATCGCAAAGCCCAACACAAATTCTGGCGCACCATGCAGGGACAAAGCTGTGGCGGAAGACCACTTAGACCGCTGGAAGTCGGAAAAGACGGCGGCTTATCTCAGCGCCGCCGTGGCCAATGCGGAGCCCTCGCCCGCAGGTAAAAAGCTTTTCACCAGCATGGCGCAAGCGGCGGAGGAGCAGGCCGCAATCATTGCGAAGGATTTTTCTCCGCCTCTATTTTCACCATCGCCGCGCACACGCCTCATTGCCCGGCTCGTCGATATTTTCGGTCCGCGCGCCATGAGGCCCATTCTCGCCGCCGTAAAGGTACGCGGCGTTTCGTTTTATTCGGGGCCCGTCATACGGCCCGGGCATCCGATGCCGACTGACGTCGAGAAAATCGGACAGCGCCACCAGACCGGCGGCGGGTCATTGCGCGCAGCGGTGTTTGGCGTGAATGACGGGCTCATCTCAAACACCTCACTTGTCATGGGGGTTTCCGGCGCCGCGCTTGCGGCAAATGATGTCGTGCTGACCGGCGTAGCAGGATTGCTCGCCGGGGCATTTTCAATGGCGGCGGGCGAGTATGTGTCTGTGCGGTCTCAACGGGAGATGTATGAGCACCAGATCAGACAGGAACGCGAGGAGCTGGAGTTATATCCGGAAGAGGAAGCTGAAGAGCTGGCGCTGATTTATCATGCCCGCGGGATGGCGCTCGAAGACGCGCGAAGTTTCGCCCAGGACCTGATCAAGGATCACGATGTAGCGCTCGATGCGCTGACACGCGAAGAACTGGGACTTGATCCCGACAATCTCGGTTCGCCCATCGGCGCAGCCTTGTCGTCTTTTCTCGCCTTCACCTGCGGCGCGATCATTCCGCTGACGCCGTTTGTGTTTGGCGCGAGTGAAAACGCTGTCCCCATCGCCGCCTGTCTTGCAGGGGTGAGCCTCTTCGCCATTGGCGCGGTGCTGAGTCTTTTTTCCGGGAAAAGCGCACTGACGGGCGGCTTGCGCATGGCGGTGATCGGCGCCATGGCCGGCGGCGCGACTTATTTCATTGGATCACTTGTCGGAGGCGCGATTTAGGCCTCGGCAGCGAGAACCATCTCTTCGGTCATCGCCCAGAGGCGTTTGGCGTCGTCATCGTCAACGGCCCATTCAGCAACATTGACCCAGCGCGGCGCCTCCGGCGTCGACATCGCCGCGATATCGCAATCCTCGCAATATTCCCCGCCGCGTTCTTCCAGCAATGGACTTGTCGCCGCCCACAGCAAGGTCGCCGCGCCCGTCGATGGCGACTTGATAAACCCTTGCGCTTCATCGGTCAGTTTTCCATTGGGCTGTTTCCAGCCCATGCCGATCAATTCCTCTTCCCTGATGTGGCGCATGATAGGCGTCAGCACCGGGCCAGGGTGAACGGAAAATGATTTCACGCCATCTTTGCCGCGCCGGTTATTAAGCTCCAGCGCAAAAAGTGCGTTTGCGGTTTTCGACTGCGCGTAGGCGAGCCATTTATCATAAGGCTCTTTTTCGAAATGAATGTCGTCCCAGCGGATACGACTGCGCTTGTGGCCGACGGAAGATGTCGTCACGACGCGCGCGCCTTCGCCATTCAGCAAATAGGGCATCAATTCGCGCGTGAAGACAAAATGACCGATGTGATTGACCGCAAACTGATATTCCCAACCCGGTCCAATGCGGGTTTCCGGACAGGCCATGACGCCAGCATTATTGAAGAGAAGATCGACGCTGTTGTGGCTGTCGCCAATCTCGGCCGCCGCTTCATAAACGCTGGTCAGATTGGCGAGATCCATCTCAACTGTTGCGATCGCAAGACCGGCCGAAGCGAAAGCTTCATCCGCCTTACGCTTGTCGCGAGCAGGCGCCACGACTTCCGCGCCAGCCGAAAGGAGCGCTTTGACCACTTCAAGACCGAGACCCGAATACCCACCGGTCACCACCGCCGTCTTACCGTCCAGCCGGACGCCTTCCATCACTTCCGTCGCGGTCGTGTGGAGGCCGAGCTCGGTCCCGAGCGGCTTTTGATTCTTCGCGGCCATGAGAAAGCTTTCTGATACGCACATTTATACGGTTATCATTGGAGCAGAGGAATAACGCGCGCCGTCCCACGGCGCAAACCGCCCCCACGTCAAAACGATGTCTCTGCAAGACAAAAGCTATTGACTACAGATGTAGTCCATGACAAGCCTACAATTGTAGTCGTCAAGAGCGGGCTCGCGAAACGCATGACCAAACAGATCACCAGAGCAGAATTTCAGATCATGGATGTCCTCTGGGCGGAAAGTCCGCTCGCAGCGACAACGGTCGCCGAAAGGCTCGCCGATGAAACAAACTGGAGCCTCAAGACCGTAAAGACCCTTCTCTCCCGTCTCGTTGAAAAAGGCGCGCTCGAACACACGCCCGACGGACGGCGTTACCTCTACAGCCCCAAGGTCAGCCGCGACGCCCATGCACGGCGCGCAACCCAGCGCCTTGCGGACCAGCTTTTCGGCGGCCGCGCCGCGCCGCTGGTGGCGCACCTTGCGGAAAGCAAAGGCCTTAGCCGCGAAGATTTGAGCGACCTTGAAACCCTGATCGAGGAGTTGAAACGTGACAGCGATTGATCTTCTCCGCTGGCTTGGCGAAACCTCGCTGGCGCTCAGCATTTTGATTGTTTTGGTGTTAATGGTCCGAAAGCCGTTCGCCCGGATGTTTGGCGCCCGCGCCGCTTATGCATTGTGGCTGGCGCCAGCCATCCGTTTATTTCTTCCTGAGTTAAAGCTGCTGCCTGCGCCGCCAGTTCCGATGACTGAACCCGTGGCAGCGCCTGGCGTCGCGACCGCCGCCAACGGCTGGGAAGCGATTGTTGCGCCGCTTCCCGCCAAAACCGAGTTCATCACGCAGGGTATCGACTGGCTTTCCCTTGGCGCCGGGGCCGCCCTGTTTTTATGGGCTGCTGTCGCCTTCGCCTGGTTCTGTTTTCATCTTGAACGTCAGGGCAGTTATCTGCGCGCGCGTCACGCGGACTCAACGCCTGCATCCCCCACCATCGCTACAATGGCCCAGGAGATCGCCAAAGGACTTGGTCTTTCAAGGGCGCCGCAATTACGCATCAATAACAACAATATGGATGGCCCCTGCCTGATCGGGCTTTTCCGGCCTGTGATCTTTCTGCCTGCAGGATTTGAAGCCGATTACGCCAAAGCCGAACAGCGTCTCGTCTTGGCGCACGAGCTTGCCCATGTGGCCCGCGGCGACATGGCCGCAACGCTTGCCGCGCTCGCCCTGCAAGCGGCGCACTGGCCGAACCCGCTCGCACATCTTTTCTTTTCGGCGTTCCGCACCGATCAGGAAGCCGCCTGCGACGCCTTTGTGCTCGCTCGCTGCGGGGGCGCGGAAGGCAATTACGCTGCCGCCATATTGAAATCCGTCCGCCGCCAGATGAACGCTCCCGCCTATGGCCTCACCCTCGCCCACCCCATCAAGGAGAGAATAATGTTGCTTAAATCCCGTAAAAAAAGCCGTGCCCGTCTCGCCGCCGGGGCCGCCGCCGCCGCAATCTTCACCGCCATCAGCCTCGCCGCAACCGCCTCCTACGGCTTTGCTGATGAAGAAGGCGCAAACCAAACAAAGACAATCAAGATCGCTCATGGTGAACAAAAGAAAGTGACGTCAAGAACGATCATCACCGCTGACGACGGCGAAACCATGGAAATCGACGGCGTTAAAAATCCGGGCAAGCTTGTCATTGAAGAAGAAAACGGCAAGCGAAATGTCCAGATATTCGACCGCAAGGGAAAGCTGATCTCTGAAGATATTTACGACCATGACGACGAAATGCCTTTTGAAACGGTCACCCTGATCAACAAGAAGGATGGCAAGGAACAAACAATCTCCATCAAGCGCGCAGGCGCGCCGCACAGAGTCAGGGTTTTCACCACAGGCGATGTCGACGCCGATACGGATTTTGACTTCATCGCCGCCCCTGATGCGCCTTTGCCGCCTGAAGCGAACGCCATGCGCTGGGTGACGGTCACATCGGATGGCGCCCATGGCGACCATTATTTTCAGATGGCGGATTGCAACGGCGTCGAGGCTGATAACCCAATGGTGCTTTCCTGGGGCGAAGATGATGGCGACGGCGGTGAGCGCGTCATCAGCCGGGAAGTCATCTGCCTCAGCGACCATGACAGCGCCGATCCAAAAGCGCGCGCGGAACATCTGCGTAAGGCAATTGCTCGCATGGAAGAAAGCGCCAAGCGTGACGCCGAGCGCCGGGAAGCCATGATCGCGCGCCTGAAAGAACAGCTCAAGGAAGCTGAAAAACAGAACTAGGCGCTGACGCCAGGCATTTGGAAAAGGGCCCTATACGGGCCCTTTTTCTTTATTGCGCCGAATTATCCAAATCCGCGACGGAAGTCCTCAGCATTGCCGTTTAACGCCAAATAAGCCGTTTTGGGGAGATCTCATGACAATGAGAGGAATTTGGGCTTCGATATCCTCCTTTGCATTTTGCGCGATTTCAAATCCCGTTCACGCAAGCGAGGCTAACGCGCAGCACCTGCTGGACTCCATTCACGAAGCCTCGGGCGCGCAAGGACTAAGCGCTGCAGTATCAAAAGAAGGCGAGGTCATTTGGACCGGACAGTCAGGTTTTTCTGATGCTCAACGACTGGTTCCGGTGACCGGGGAAACGCAATTTCGCATCGCCAGCGTTTCCAAACTTTTCGCAGCAGCGATCGCGCTGAAACTTACCGAATCCGAAGTCCTGGATATTGATGAGGATATTCGTGTTTATGTTCCCGACTGGCCAGCTGATACGGAAAACCCGATTACCCTGCGCCACTTGGCGGCGCACACCTCCGGCATCGCTCATTACACCGCAGATGACCGTTACGATCCGGGCAGCGAATATTCTTCACTGAATGATTCACTTTCAATCTACGCACATAAGCCCCTGCTGTTTCAACCGGGCGATGATTACAGTTACAGCTCTTACGGTTACGCGCTTATGGGCGCCGCAATCGAAAATGCGACAGGCGGTTCTTTTGAAGAGAATTTTCGCAAGCAAATTACGAGCCCCCTTTCTCTCAC
>JAUHYK010000126.1 GCA_030426465.1 Alphaproteobacteria bacterium | reverse complement strand
TGAGCGAAGTGATCCATGGCCAAAACATCCATCCTTGTCGCCGGCGCCGGTGGCCGCATGGGCCGCGCGGTAGTCGCGGAAATCCTGAAGACGCCGGGCGCGGCGCTCGCGGGCGGGTTCGAGCGCCCGGGCGGGCCCGATATCGGTAAGGATATTGGGGTTCTTGCCGGGCTCGACGCACTGGGCCTTCCGGTTGAGGATGTGGCGGAAAAGGGCCTTGCGCGCGCCGGGGCCCTGATCGATTTCACGGTCCCTGCGGCGTCGGTCGGCAACGCCCAGGCGGCGGCGGAAAAAGGCGTCGCCCACATCATCGGGACCACGGGATTTTCAGCCGATGACGAGGCCGCCATCGCCGAGGCGGCCAAAACCATCCCCATCGTCAAATCCGGCAATATGAGCGTCGGGGTGAATGTGCTGACCGCCCTGGTGGAAGCGGCCGCGAAGGCGCTGAACGATGATTACGACATCGAAATCTTCGAGGCTCACCATAGGTTTAAGGTCGATGCGCCGTCGGGCACGGCGCTCATGCTGGGCCGTGCGGCCGCCGCTGGCCGCGGCGTCGAGCTCGACGACAATATCGCCTCGGGCGAACGGGCGGGCGCCCGCGAAAGCGGCGATATCGGCTTTTCGGTGATGCGCGGCGGCGGGATCGTCGGCGATCACCGCGTGGCCTTTGCGGGGATGCAGGAAGTGATCACCCTGTCCCATTCGGCTATCGATCGCGGTCTCTTCGCCAAGGGCGCGGTCGCGGCGGCGCGCTGGGCCATGGGCAAGCCGCCGGGGCTTTACTCCATGCGCGATGTTCTGGGTCTTGGTTAACCGGATAGACTAGAATTCGAACAAGCCCCTAGACCTTCGGGAAACCAAGCTTTGCCACAATAGGGCCCCAAGGAAAGGGTCCTTCATGCGCACGGAAATCATCGCCGCCGCCGGAATTGTCGCCGCCGCCGTCTTTGGCGTGCGCGCTATGGATGCGCGCGAGACGGCGACTGAAGCTTCCGAACTTGAATCCATGACCGTGCGCGCGGCCTCGCTGACCCCGTCCGGTTCCGGCCTCTCGGGCGGCTGGGGTGATGAGGTCCGCATTTCAGCGTCCCCCGACCATCAGTATTATGTTAACGCCGACGTTAATCGCCGCTCGGCGCGGTTCCTTGTGGACACCGGCGCAAGCTATGTGGCCTTGCGTGATTCCGACGCCCGCAACGCCGGCATTTATACATCCTACACGGATTATACTTATCCCGTGCATACGGCGAATGGTGAGACGAAGGCGGCCTTTGTCACCATCGACGAGATTGAAATCGACGGTCTCAGGATCGAAGGCGTAAAAGCGTTTATCCTTCAGGACGAACAGCTCGCCGTGAATCTTTTAGGCATGAGCTTCCTGTCACGCCTTGAAAGCGTTGAGGCGCGCAAGGGCGAGCTGGTGTTGAGAGGTTAGGCCTTTAACCGAAGGGTTTGTCGATCGAGGGCGACAATTCGGAAAACAGTTGCGGTCCCTCTTCGGTCATGTAGAGACAATCTTCGAGGCGCACGCCGAACTCACCAAAAGTGTAGATGCCGGGTTCGTTGGAAAAACACATGCCCGGCGCAAGCAATGTCTTTTCTCCGTGTACGAAGTTGACAGGTTCGTGGCCGTCCATGCCGATGCCATGACCGAGACGATGGGAAAGGCCCGGCGTTTTGTAGCCCGGACCGTAGCCCTTGCTTTCATAGAAAGCACGCACGGCGTCGTCGACGGCGCCGGCTGGCGTTCCGATTTGCGCGGTTTCAAAGGCGAGCTCCTGCCCGGCCTTCACGGTATTCCAGACCTCGCGCTGTTTTGCGGAGGGTTCACCGAAGACAAAAGTGCGGGAAATATCGCTTTCGTAATCGTGAACTGAGCAGCCGCAATCCATCAATACGACGCCGCCTTCGGTGACGGTGTGAGGTTTTCCTGATCCGTGAGGATAAGCGCTCGCCTCGCCAAGCAGCACGAGTTCAAATTCCGGCGAACCGCCAAGAGTAATTGTCGCCGCGCGCATGATCGACGCGATGTCCTGTGAAGACATGCCGGCTTTGATCTGCGGGTAAGTATGTTTGTAAGCGGTCATGGTGATATCGCTTGCGGTTTTCATGAGTGCAATTTCCGCTGGCGATTTGTACATCCGGCAGCCGCGGGTGATTGGCTGGCCGGAAACGATTCTGAATCGCGTCGCCGCGCTGGCGACGGCGTCAACAACAAAGTGACGGACTGTTTCCTCCACCGCCAGCTTGCCGCGTTTTAAACCGCGATCGGCCAGAATGCCGGCAACCAGTGCGTAAGGGCTTTCATGTTCATGCCAGGTGCGCACATCATCGCCGAAGGTCATGCTTTCACGGATTGACGGTTCTTCGAAGAATGGCGTGACGACGCCAATCTCTCCATCGGCGGGAATCACGACAGCGGTGAGCCGTTCCGATCGCCACCAGCGAATGCCAGTGAAATAGACCATCGCCGATCCCGCCTCGACGAGGAGCGCGTCGATCCCTTGTTCGCGCATCAGGGTTTGCGCTTTCGCGACGCGCGCCTTGCGTTCATCAACGCTGATCGGCGCGGCGTTAGCGGTCAAATTGGTGAGTTCAGTGGTTTTCTGCGCAGCGTTTGCTACGCCGGCGAAACCCAGCCCGGCAAGTCCGGCGGTTTTGATCAGGGCGCGTTTGGTGACATTCATGATTGTTTTTTCCTTATTGTTCCCGCGCCATCAAACTCGGCAACGCGCCCATATCCGCGCCCGCCTGGCGCATGAAGAATTCACGCATGGGTTTCAGCTTGCCGGCCGCGCTCATGCCGAGATCGCGGACAAGGCGCAGCGGGCCGATGTCGTTTGAGAACAGCCGCACGAGACTGTCGCACCCCAGCGCCAGCGCCGCGGAATCGAAACGGCGCCATTTCTGGTAGTTCTGCAACACGGTGAGCGCGCCGATATCGAGACCCACATCGCGCCCATCGGTCAGAACATCGGCAAGCGCGGCGATGTCCTTGATGCCGAGATTGTAGCCCTGTCCCGCAATCGGGTGGATCGCGTGGGCGGCGTCGCCTATCAGCGCAAGGCGCGGCGCCACATATGACTGCGCCAGCGTAAAGGCGAGGGGGTAGGACCAGCGGGGCCCAGCGGGCGTTACGGCGCCAAGATGTTCGCCGAAACGATTTTCAATCTCTACACGGAATTTATCATCGTCAAGCGCCATATAGGCGGGCGCCGCGTCAGCGCGCTCGGTCCACACAAGCGAAGAACGGTTATTCGTCATGGGCAGGATCGCGAATGGCCCCGACGGTAAGAAAAATTCATGGGCGACGCCGTCATGTGGTTTTTCGTGAGCGACCGTGGCGACGATCCCCGCCTGACCGTAACTCCAGTCATTGGTCTTGATTCCCGCTTCGGCGCGCAAGGTAGAGCGCCGCCCGTCTGCGGCGATCACGAGTGCGGCGGCAAGCCGGCGCCCATCGGCGAGATCGACAATAGCCTCGCCCGGATCAAATTTTGTTGCGCCGCGCGACGCCGGCGCCATCAGCGAGACATTGTCAGATGCGTCGATGGCGTCGAACAGCACATCGCGGATGACGCGGTTTTCGACGATCCAGCCGAGCGGCTGGTCTTCACCTAATTCGCTGCTGTCGAAATGCAGGGAGAAGGGCGATACGGCGCCGTCCGAAAGCCAGGATTTGGCGCGTCCGTCCGTGACAAGGATATCGCGGATAGCCTCGGCTTCCGGCGCGATGGCGTCCCAGAGGCCAAGGCGCTTGAACACCCGCGCCGAGGCGTAGGAAATCGCCGAAGTGCGCCCGTCAAAAGCGGCGCCGCGCATCACCGCCGGGTCGGCGGCGTCCACAAGGGCGCAGGAAAAGCCGCGCGCGGCGAGGGCGAGGCTCGCGAGCCCGCCGGCGGGGCCGCCTCCAATAATGACAATATCGAAATCGAGGGTGTCGCTCATGAGGGCCAACATCGCGCGTCGGGAGCTCTTCGTCCACTCACGGGTTCACCGCTGCGGCGAATGGCGCGGACCGGTCCGCCCCTGCGCATCCTCGCCGCTGCGGGAAGATAATCCCGAGCTTTAACCCTTCGGGAAACACTTCTAGGAGAGTGTGGCCTTAAACCTTTGATGGATGATGATGCGCCAAACCCGTTTTCTTTTTCCGGCATTCCTCTTCGCTCCGTCAGCGGCGCATGCGCAGGATATGTCCCAGGCCAGCGACGTGACCCGCTACGTTCTCGACAGCGGGTTGTTGATCGTCGCCGGCGTTGCGGCGCTGATTGCGATTGCGGGGCTGGCGCTGAAAGATATCGGCCTTGCGCGCACCCAGAACGCGCCGCAGGTGTGTCTGCGCACCATTGGCGCTCTTGGCGTGTGCGTCTTCGCTTTCTGGGCGGTCGGCTATCACCTCCTGTTCAGCATTGAAGAGGGCGGGTTTTTAGGGCCGTTTCAAACCTGGTCCCTGATGGACGACAATCCGGCCGATACGGGGCGCGCTTCCGGCGCGCACTGGTTTTTTCAAATGATGCTTGCGGCGCTCGGCGCCGTGATCGTGTCGTCGGCGATTTCAGAGCGCGTGCGCCTCTGGCCGTTTCTGTTTTTCACGGCGTTATGGGCGGGCCTAATCTATCCCATCGGCGCCTCCTGGGTCTGGGGCGGCGGTTATTTCGCCGATGAATGGAGCTTCCGCGACGCCGGCGGGGCGGCGGCGGTGCATTTGTCCGCGGGCGCCGCGGCGCTTGCGGCGATTATCGTTATCGGTCCGCGTTCCGGGCGTTTCGGCCATGGCGTCAGCCGCCCGCAAGTCTCGACGGCGCTGCCGCTGTCGGCTTTTGGCTCTCTGCTCACTGTCGCCGGTCTTTTGTTTATTATCATCGGCCTGTTGGGTCCGATCAGTTCCGTTGAAGCTGCGATCACCGCCGGCGCCGTCACGGCGAACGCGCTTGTCGCTTCAGCCGCCGGCGCTCTTGCAGCGATGATCCTGACACAGACCGTCTACAAGCGAACGGGCCTTGTCTCGGCGATGGTCGGCTCCGTTGGCGGCATCGTCTCCATAGCCGCCGACCCGGTTTCTCCCTTGATGTGGCAGGCGGCGATGATCGGCGCCATTGGCGGCGTGATTGTGACGGTCACCCCGCCCTTTCTGGACCGGCTGCGCCTAGACGACGCCGGCTTTGTCATCTCCTGTCATTGCTTTTGCGGCGCCTGGGGTGCGATTGTCGCCTTCTGGATGACGGAGCGGATCTGGCTGCCGGGCCAGCTTCTGGGGACGGGCGCCATCGCCGGGTTTTCCTTTGTGATGAGCCTCCTCATCTGGACGGCGTTGAAATACACGATCGGTGTGCGCTCTGCGCCGCTGGAATCCATCCATCCGGGCGAGGCTGGAAATCGTTAACACCCGTTAACCCATTTTTGAAAAAGCCGTGGCAAAGTCTGCGTTAACGCTTTTTCGTCCGCAAACTGTCCGTTCCAAAGCCAGATCCAGTCGTCTTATGTCGTCTTCAACCCGCACCTATTCCCGTTCGGCCCGAGGCCGGAGCCGACCTGATCCGTTCGCTGATCTCGCCGAACGCCTCCGGGCGTTTTCGCGCGGCGCATTGATGCGCGCCGGCGGCGCAGCGATGATCCTGCTGGCGTTATGGCTGGCGGTCTCGCTGGCGAGTTTCACGATTTCAGATCCGACCCTCAACACGGCGACGCCGGCGCCGGTGCGCAATCTCGGCGGGCCTCTGGGCGCGATTGCGGCGGATCTCCTGTTACAGTTTATCGGCGGTGCGTCTGTGTTGCTTGTTGCGCCGCTGGCGATCTGGGGCGGCGCTGCTTTGCTGCGCGGCGCTCCTGAAGAAACCCCGTCTGATTTCTGGCGGCGTCTTGCTGTCGCCCCGGCGGCGATCTTGGCGGGCGCGGCGTTTCTCGCTTCCTGGCTGCCGCCGCTCGATTGGCCTTATGTGGTTGGTACCGGGGGCTTGATTGGCGGCGTTCTGTTCAATGGCGTCACCGGGCTTTTATCTTTCCTTGGCGCCGGGATCGCCCGCGCGTTGACGGCGGGTCTCTTCGCGATGGCGACGCTGATCGCCTATTCCATTCTTTGCGGCGTCACGCGTGAGCGTCTCGCCGACGCATGGTGGACCGTGGAAGACGGCGTCCTTGCCTTGCGCGATGCGGTCGAGGATCTGCGGGCGCGTTTTACGGGCGAAGCGACCGACGAAGATGATGAAGAATACGAAGAAGGCGACGAGGAAGAAGACGAGTACGAATACGAAGATGAGTATGAAGAAGATGAGGAAGGCGACCTCGAAACGGAATATGACGAGGATGGAGAGCCTGTTCTCGCCGCGCCAGCACGCTCCAGGCGCCGCAAGATCATCCGCAAGAAAGGCAAGAAGAAAGAAAGCAAGCGTGAGCGCCGCGAGGCGCAGCCTTCGCTGCCGGTCTTTTCCGCCGACGATTTCGAATTGCCGCCGCTAAACCTTCTCGCAAAACCGAACGGCGCGCGCCGCGCGGTGGTCTCCGACGAGGCGCTGGAACAGAATGCGCGCATGCTTGAAAATGTGCTCGCCGATTTCGGTGTTCGCGGCGAGATCATCAATGTGCATCCTGGCCCGGTGGTAACACTTTACGAATTGGAGCCGGCGGCCGGCACAAAATCATCCCGTGTTATTGGTCTTGCGGACGACATCGCGCGCTCCATGAGCGCGGTCGCCTGCCGCGTCGCGGTGGTTCCGGGGCGCAATGCAATCGGCATCGAACTGCCGAACCAGGACCGGGAAATGGTGCTGTTGCGCGAGCTTCTCGGCGCCGAGGATTATGAACACTCGGGCGGCGATCTGACCCTGGCGCTGGGCAAATCAATCGGCGGCGAGCCGACTTTCGCCGACCTTGCACGCATGCCGCATCTTCTGATTGCAGGCACCACCGGGTCGGGTAAGTCCGTCGGCATCAACACGATGATCCTGTCGCTGCTTTACCGGCTCTCGCCGGAACAGTGCAAACTCATTCTGATCGATCCGAAAATGCTTGAGCTGTCCGTCTATGAGGGCATTCCGCATTTGCTGTCGCCGGTCGTCACCGATCCGAAAAAAGCGGTCGTTGCTTTGAAATGGACCGTACGCGAAATGGAAGAACGCTACCGGCGCATGTCAAAGGTGGGCGTACGGAATATTGAAGGCTTCAATACGCGCGTCGCTGAGGCGGAAGAAAACGGCGAACTGCTGAGCCGCACCGTCCATACCGGCTATGACGAGGAGACGGGCGAACCCGTCTATGAAACCGAAGAACTCGAATATGAGCCCATGCCGTTCATCGTCGTTGTGATCGACGAGGTGGCGGATTTGATGATGGTGGCCGGCAAGGACATCGAGGCCATGGTCCAGCGTCTTGCGCAAATGGCGCGCGCCGCCGGCATCCACCTTATCATGGCGACCCAGCGGCCCTCGGTCGATGTCATCACCGGCACCATCAAGGCGAACTTCCCGACCCGGATCTCGTTCCAGGTGACCTCTAAAATCGATAGCCGGACTATCCTTGGCGAGCCCGGCGCTGAACAGCTTCTCGGTCAG
>JAUHYK010000028.1 GCA_030426465.1 Alphaproteobacteria bacterium | reverse complement strand
ACATACCCGCGATTATTTCCGCCGCTGAAATCACCGGCGCTGACGCCATCCATCCGGGTTACGGCTTTCTGTCTGAGAATGCGCGTTTTGCGGAGATCGTGGCGGCGCATAACATCACCTTTATCGGTCCGGATGCGGAACATATCCGCGTGATGGGCGACAAAATCGCAGCGAAAGAGGCGGTTGGCAAAGCCGGCATCCCGCTGGTGCCTGGCTCCGACGGCGCGATCCTTTCTTTTGACGAAGCAAAGGAAGCGGCTGAAAAAATCGGCTTTCCTGTTCTCGTAAAGGCTGCTGCGGGCGGCGGCGGACGCGGCATGAAGCTCGCTCGAACGCCTGGCGATCTCGCCGAAGCACTCTCCACCGCCAAGGCCGAATCCAAGGCGGCGTTTGGCGACGACTCCGTTTATCTTGAAAAATATCTCGAACTGCCGCGCCATATTGAGTTGCAGATCATCGCCGATCATCACGGCAATGTGGTGCAACTCGGCGAGCGCGATTGCTCCTTGCAACGGCGCAACCAGAAAGTTCTGGAAGAGGCCTTGTCGCCGGCGCTGACTGAAAAAGAGCGCGTCAAAATCGGTGAGACGGTCAGAAAAGCGATTGAATCGATCGGATATCTGGGCGTCGGCACGATCGAATTTTTGTACGAAAATGGCGAGTTCTATTTCATCGAAATGAACACTCGCCTGCAGGTGGAACACCCGATCACCGAGCAAGTGACCCGCATCGATCTTGTGCGCGAGCAAATTCTCGTCGCAGCCGGGAAAAAGCTGAGCTTCAAACAGGAAGATATCGCCTTTAAAGGGCACGCGATTGAATGCCGCGTGAATGCCGAAAATCCGAAAACCTTCCGGCCCTCCCCTGGCGAGATCAAACAGTTCCACCCGGCGGGCGGTCCCGGCGTCCGCTTCGATTCCGCCGTCTATACGGGCTATAAAATTCCGCCTTATTACGATTCCATGATCGGCAAGCTGATCGTCTATGGCGACGATCGCGCCCATTGTATCGCCCGCCTGAAACGCGCGCTTTCCGAAATGGTGTTTGTCGGCGTTGAGACGACGGTGCCGCTCTTCATGGATCTCGTTGACGATCCGTCATTCCAGAAAGGCGATTACCACATCCACTGGCTGGAAGAGTGGCTGGAGAGCGACGACTAATCCAGCGTTCTCTGGAAACGCATCAACGCAATTCCTGCAAGCACCAGCAAGATCAGCAACAGCGGACCGAGATCGCCGATAATGTCCGGCAGCCCCGCCCCTTTCAGCATGATCTCCCGGACCATACGCAGGAAATGCGTGTTCGGTATGGCTTCCCCGATAGCCCGCGCCCAACTTGGCATGGCGCGGAAAGGAAACATGAATCCCGACAACAGAATCGACGGCAGGAAAATGAAGAATGTCATCTGCATTGCCTGCATCTGCGTCTTCGCCACAGTGGAGATGAGATAGCCGAGCATAAGGTTGGTCAGAATGAAAACGGAGATGACCAGAAGAAACGCCGCCGGATCGCCTGTGAAAGGGATATGAAAAACATAGCGCGCGGCCAGGAGAATGATCGAGGTCTGAATCGCCCCGACAATAATATAGGGCGTCGTCTTGCCGATCATGATTTCAAGCGGTCGCACAGGCGTCGACAACAACGCCTCATAAGTGCCGCGTTCGCGTTCGCGGGTCAGCGCGATCGAAGTGATCATCGTCATCGTCATGGTGAGGATTACGCCAAGAAGCCCGGGCACAATGTTGAAGGCTGTGACGCCCTCCGGATTATATTGGCGATGGATGACCACATTGTATGGTGGCGCGCCGCCGCGCAGTTTCGCCGGCAACCGGTCAAGCTCGGGCGCAAAGGCGCGGCGCGCAATCTCCCCGATCGCCCCGACAACGCCGCCTGCGGCCACCGGGTCAGAGGCGTCAGCGGCGATCAGAATTTCCGGCTTCTGTCCGCGCACGAACTCCGTTTCGAAATTTTCCGGAATGACAATGAGGAAATTCACCTTGCCGGAACGCAAGAGTTCTTCTCCCTCCGCATCGCTGTGCACGATGTCGATGATGTCCACATAGGTTGATTGCTTCAGCGAAGACAAAAAGCTTCTTGTGAGCGGGCCGTCATCGCGCAACTCCACCGCCGCCGGCAAATGACGGGGATCGGTATTGATGGCGAACCCGAACAAGGCGAGCTGCATCACCGGCACCATAATCATGATTGCGAATGTCGGCCTGTCACGGCGCATCTGCACCAGTTCCTTAATGAAAACGGCGGCGATGCGGGAGAAGGAAATCACGCGGCGCTCTCCTCCACGCTGAAATTGTCATCGCTCTCGGTCATGAGATAGATGAACGCCTCCTCAAGACCCGCCTCGATTTCGGTCACGCGAACGCCGGGTTCGCCCCTGATCCGCCCGACAGCGGCGGCGAGTTTTTCCCGGTCTTTCCCGCAGACATGAATAGAGGCGCCAAAACGCGCGAGAATCTCTACGCCCGGCGCGCCTTTCAGCGCAGCGGACAGTTTTTCAAGGTCGCCATTATCAATCTTGAAAGCGTGCAGCCCCAGACGCGCCGGTATTTCCGCCGTCGGCGCATCCAGCAATTTCTTGCCATAGGCGATATAGGCGATGCGATCGCACTGGACGGCTTCATCCATGTAATGCGTCGAGACAAGCGTGGTCACACCCTCGCGCGCATAAGCCCGTATGGTGTCCCAGAAATCGCGCCGCGCCTTCGGATCGACGCCAGCGGTCGGTTCATCGAGCAACAGCAATTGCGGCTCATGGATCATACAGGCCGCAAGCGCCAGGCGTTGTTTCCAGCCGCCGGAAAGACTACCGGCCAGTTGTCGCGCGCGCCCTTCAAGGCCGAGCGATGCAATTGCGTCATTGACACGGCGGCGCATATTGTCGAGGCCATAAAGCCTGGAAAAGAATTCCAGATTTTCGCGAATGCTCAGATCTTCGTAGAGCGAAAAGCGCTGGGTCATGTAACCCACATTGGATTTGATCTTCACGCTCTCATGGAGAACGTCGTAGCCAAGACACGTTCCCTCGCCTTCATCTGGTTTTAAAAGGCCGCACACCATGCGGATGGTCGTGGTCTTGCCGGAGCCGTTCGGTCCGAGAAAGCCATAGATCGATCCGCGCGGCACCTTGAGGTCGAAATGATCGACGACCGTCTTATCGCCAAAACTCTTGGTGAGGCCGCGAACATCAATGACCGGCTCGCAGCTCATGGCGCTTCAACGTCAATCGGCAGACCGGTCCGCAATCCTTGCGGGTTGAGCGGGCGCGCCTCAATGAGAAATACAAACTTATCGCGCTCATCAAGGCTGTAGATCACCGGCGGCGTGAATTGCGGCTCGGACGCGACATAGGTGATGCGCGCCTTGAGACCCTCGGCGCAACCATCGCAATGAAAACCGATCTCCTTGCCGGGGGCGAAAGAGGCCAGCATGCGTTCCGGCGCAAAGAACCGCAGCTTTAAATTCCCGGGAGGCAAGAGCGCAATCACCGGGTCGCCAGCGCCGGCGATCTCACCGGCGCGGCGGTATATACGTTCAATGCTTCCCGCTTGCGGCGCGGTGACGGCAAGATCATCGAGGCGCTGCGACGCAAATCCCGCCTGCGCCTGCACCGATTGATAATCTTCTTCCGCTGCGACTTTTTCCGCACGCGCACGTTCAAGCCGCGCCTCCGCCGCAAATAACGCCGCGCGGTCGGCGTCGTAGCGCGCCTTGGCGACATAACCCTGCTCAAAGAGTTTTTCAGTCCGGGTGAAATCGCCGGCCAGCCGGTCGAGATTAGCCCTCGCCTCCGCCACCGCCTTGGCGAGAGCGCCGCTGTCGTCAGCGCGTTTCTCCGCCGCCGCCGCAGCCGCCTCCGCCTGCTCCGCCTGATAGAGAATTCTGTTTGCGTCCATCCGAAACAAAACATCGCCAGCTTTCACCCGGTCGCCTTCTAAGACGAGAATGTTGCTGACAACGCCTGTTTCTTGAGGCGCCAGATAAAGCGTTTCCGCTTCCACATAACCGCTGAGACGGTCCGGCGCAGCGTCGGAACAGCCAGACAGGAATGCGGCAAGGCACAGTAAGATTATGTTTCTCATGACTGCGACATCAATCCTTGAAGCAATATGTCTGTATGCGCCTCAACACGTTGCTCGGCGTCGAGCGGTCCGGGATCGCCAAGGAGAACATGCGTGTAAAAGCCATGAAGAAAGATCGGGCCGAGAAACATCCGGGCGGCGATGTCTGTATTGAAAGGTCGGAAAACCCCGCTTGTCACACCGGCCTCCAGCAAAGCCGATACGGCGGCAAGGCCCTGTTCGACCACATTCTCGCGGTAATAAATGGCGATGTCGGGATATCGTCCCGCAAGCGACAGAACGAGACGGGGCACGGCGAATTTTCTTTTATCGCTCGCCAGCCCGGTTAAAGCCGCCGCGATCATGCGCATCGCGCCGACGGGGTCGTTTATGCCCGCCTCGGCGACAGCGCGAAGATTACGGGCGACGGGCGCCACTTCACGCTCGATCAGCCCCCGCAGGATCGCATCCTTGGCCTCGAAATAGAGATAGACGCCCGCTTTCGACAAATTCGCCGCCTTGGCGATGTCTTCAACCCGGGCCGCATCGAAACCGTCCCGCTCAAAGATTTCGAGCGCAGCATCCAGAATCTCATCCGGCCGGCTTTCGGCGCGGCGACGCCATTTCGGCTGTTGACTGGCGAGCTGGCTCATATACGGGACTACAACTAACTAACCCGTCAGTCATATATTGCCCGCACTTAAAAAATCAATAAGCAAGGCCAGTCAAACGACAGGTGACGGGCCCCGCCGGGCAAGCTTAGACTAACCGTCATGGCCCGCGATTCCGCCAACACGATCCCGACCGAGGACCTCCTAAAGGCCTATACGCTCGGCTATTTTCCGATGGCGCGCGCCCGCGAAGACGCTTCTGTCGTCTGGGTCCTGCCGGATGAGCGTGGCGTTATCCCGCTGGATGCGCCGCATGTGCCAAAAAAACTGGCGCGGCTCTTGAGAAAAGAGCCCTTTGAAATCCGCATCAACACGGCTTTTTCCAACGTCATGATGGCCTGCGCCGAAGCGACCAAGGCGCGGCCAGAGACCTGGATCAATGACGCGATTGTCGAAGCCTATTCGGAGCTGCACTTCCAGGGCCATGCCCATTCGGTGGAATGCTGGCGTGAGGGCAAGCTTGTGGGCGGTCTTTACGGCGTTGTGCTGGGCGCCGCTTTTTGCGGCGAGAGCATGTTCTCACGCGAGAGCGGGGCGTCAAAAATCGCTATGCTGCATCTAATGGCGCGGCTGAAAATCGGCGGCTTTCATTTTATAGACGCGCAATTCTTCAACGAGCATCTCGTCCAGTTCGGGCTGATCGCCATGGACGACGCCGATTACCAGACCATTCTCGCAAAAGCGCTGAAGGATAAAGCGGACTTCTTCGCCGCGCCGGATCAATTAGCGGCGGCTTTGGTTTTGCAGTCGATCACCCAGACGTCATAGACAGGGTGTTCAAGGGCGTTCAGCGCCGGCGTCGACGCAAACATCCAGCCCCGGAAAATATTGACGCCTTCCGCCTGCGGCCCTTCGAGCACCGCCGCCGCCGGCGCTTCGAAGGTCGGCGTCTCGCCAACGGCTTCACCGGGCAACACCTCAAGGTCGGTCGCCTCGATCTCGTCCTCAATCAGTTCCGGCTCCTGAATTTTCAAATCGCTCTGGCGGCTTTCAAATTCAGTGTCGAAAATTTCAAGGAAGGCCGTTGTTTCCGGAAACTCTTCCGGCGGGCGTTTATCGCATGTGCGCGGCTGAATTTCGAGCGAACCGAAATGCGCGATTTCATTCATCTTGATTTCAAGATCAGTGTACCGCGCAGTGATTTTGTTGAGGGCCCGGAGCGTAACCGACAGGGGTTCGCGTTCTTCCGTACTCGCAGCTGCTGCAAAAGGATCATCTTCCGCCTGCGAGAGAAGGTCGAGTTCACTCAAGATATCGTCAACCGGAGCTTCATCCTGCGCCAGGGCGGTTGCGGACAGCATGCTCAGCGCCGCAAAAACTGAAACGCAACGCATTACATATCTCCCAGCGGATCAGCGGGCTTTTCGCTGTCATCACCCTTGCCGCCGCCTGAGGTGAACGCCTGAACGGCGAGGCTCAACAGATCGACAGACCCTTGCGTGATGGTGAGCTTTTCACCTTCAACAAGCATTTCTTCCGCGGCGCCCGGCTCGATCGCAATATGCGCGCCGCCAAGAATGCCGTCAGACACAACCTTGGCGACCGAGTCCTGCGGAATGGCGACGCCGCGATCAATCGCAAGTTCTACATTCGCTTCATATGTCATCGCATCGAGGCTGTTTGCAGCGACCGAGCCGACCTTGACGCCGGCGATCCTGACTTCAGATCCGACCGTCACCCCGTCGACCCGGCCGAAGACGGCGCCGATCTGATAATGGTCGCGCCCAACGCCCTTGCCGCTCACCCCATAGGCGTAAGCGAGAAACGCCGCTGCAACGGCGATGACAAGAGCTCCGACAATAGTCTCGAAAAATCCGGCGCGGCTCATGGTGCAGCCTCCCCTAGGTTTTCAGCGTTAGGCGCTTTCCGGCGTCCACGCCTCATAATCGTCATTCACATCCGCCGGACCGCCAGTGCGCGAAAGGCTGCCCTTCGGATGATAGGCGAGCGGCGTGCCGGTCATATTCGGCAAATGATCCTTCTCGAAGGCCCGGCGCGTCAAGGGCGCGACAGTCGGCGCTTCCTCAAAAGTATGATGCAGCCAGCCATGCCAGTCGGGAGGCACCCGCGAGGCCTCAGCTATGCCATGATAGATGACCCAACGGCGGCGGCGCTTGCCGTCACTGCCCGGCAGGGTCGGCTCTTTTTCTTCAAAATAGCGGTTTCCCTGCTCATCCGTCCCCACGAGACGGGCGCCCTTGCGCCACAAGGTGAATGAAGTGCCAAAGGTGGTCGTATTCCACCAGGTAAAAAGCTGCGAAAACATGCAAGGATTCCTGAATCTCCGGGGCCGATACTAGCCCTTGGTCGCGGCGCGAATATGGCGCCCGTCGCCGGACCCCGCAAGAGACCCGGCCCGAGCCTCGTCAGGGGCGCTTTTCCCTTGAAATTAGGGAAAAATTAGCCGAACCCCCTGACTGAGCCATGAGCGGACCGGGGAGATTGTCGGGCGCGGTGGAGCCGGAGCGCTCAGACGACTATATTGTAATCGGGCCGGCCTTGCGGAAACCGGACGGCCCCAGGACAGGACCAGATGCGCATAGATCGGCGATATACGGAAAGTTCGGGCGCGCCTTATGGCGGCGCCGTATTCCGCCGCGCTGATTCGGAAATTCGCACCCTTTCCGGCGAGATTATCTTCGAAATGCGCGATCTTGAGGTTCCCAAAAGCTGGAGCCAGACCGCTGTCGACATCCTCGCCCAGAAATATCTGAGGAAAGCCGGTGTTCCAGCCCGCACCAAGCGGGTGAAAGAAAAAGGCGTCCCCGACTTCCTCCAGCGTTCCATGCCCGACATCGCGGCGCTGGCGAAACTTCCCGCCGATGAACGCTACGGACCGGAGATCTCGGCCAAGCAGGTGTTTGACCGCATGGCAGGCGCCTGGGCCTTTTGGGGATGGAAAGGCGGCTATTTCGACGATGAGAACGCCGCACGGACTTTCGTCGACGAAATGAGCGCCATGCTCGCCCTGCAGGTCGCCGCCCCGAACTCGCCGCAATGGTTCAACACCGGCCTTCACTGGGCCTACGGGATCGACGCCGCGGGACAAGGTCATTTCTATGTGGACCATACAACCGGCGCGCTCACCGAATCCGACAGCGCCTATGAACGCCCGCAACCGCACGCCTGTTTCATCCAGTCCGTCGATGACTGCCTCGCCGGAGAAGGCGGCGTCATGGATTTGTGGAAACGCGAAGCGCTGCTTTTCAAATACGGCTCCGGCTCCGGCACGAATTTCTCCAATATTCGCGGCGCAGACGAACCGCTTTCAAGCGGCGGGAAAAGCTCGGGCCTGTTGAGCTTTCTGAAAGTCGGCGATGCGGCGGCGGGCGCTGTTAAATCCGGCGGCACAACGCGGCGCGCCGCAAAAATGATTGTCGTCGACGCGGATCATCCGGACATCGAAGATTTCGTTTCCTGGAAAACGCGCGAGGAAGAAAAAGTCGCCGCGCTGGTGACGGGCTCTCGCGTGCACGCCAAACATCTTCCCCGCGTGCTCGACGCTTGCTGGCAGGGCAAAGACGCCGACACCCGTTTCGATCCGAAAGAAAATCCGGTCCTTAAAGCCGCGATCAAAGACGCTAAAAAATCCTTTATCCCCGACGCGTCGATCCGGCGAGTGATCGATTTCGCGCGCCAGGGTTATCGCCAGATTGAAGTTGAAACCTTTGATCTCGATTGGGACTCGGAAGGCTACCGCACCGTCTCTGGCCAGAACGCCAACAACTCCGTGCGCATCACTGACGACTTCCTGAAAGCCGTTAATGACGACACGTCATGGTCCCTCACCCGGCGCACTGATGGCGAGCCGATGAAGACCATTCGCGCCCGCGCGCTCTGGAGCAATATCTGTTCGGCGGCCTGGACATGCGCCGATCCGGGTCTGCAATTTCACGATATGATCAACGCCTGGCACACCTGTCCTGCAGGCGGTGATATTCGCGCGTCCAATCCGTGCTCGGAATATATGTTTCTCGACGACACGGCGTGTAATCTCGCCTCGCTCAATCTCCTGAAATTCAAGACAGAGACCGGCTTTGACGCCGATCTTTTCGAACATGCCTGCAGGCTCTGGACGCTGACCCTCGAGATCTCGGTAATGATGGCGCAGTATCCGTCGGCGGAAATCGCGCGGCGGTCTTTCGAGTACCGCACACTTGGTCTTGGCTTCGCCAATCTCGGCGGATTGCTGATGTCTTCGGGCCTCGCCTATGACAGCGAGGAAGGCCGGGCCGTCGCCGCAGGCGTGTCGGCGCTGATGACCGGCGCCGCCTATCGCGCCTCGGCTGAGATGGCGTCGGTCGCCGGAGCCTTTGCAAAATTCGCCGACAATCGGGACGCCATGCTGCGCGTCATACGCAATCACCGCCGCGCCTCATGCGGCACAGCGATCGGCGGCGCCTTTGAAGGTCTCGCCGTCGAGCCCATGCAATTCGACGCTGACGCCTGCCCCTGGCAAGACGTGACCGACGCCGCGCGGCGCGTCTGGAACGAGGCCTATGAACTCGGCGCCATTAACGGCTTCAGAAACGCTCAGGTCACCGTCGTAGCGCCAACCGGCACGATCGGCCTCGTCATGGATTGCGATACAACCGGCATTGAACCCGATTTCGCACTCGTCAAATTCAAAAAGCTCGCTGGCGGCGGCATGTTGAAGATCGTCAACCGCTCCGTTCCCGCCTCTTTAAAAACGCTTGGTTACACAGACGCCGAAATCGAGGATATCGGTTACTACGCAGCTGGGCGCGGCACGCTTGAAGGCGCTCCCGGCGTGGCGCTCGACGATCTGCGCCGCGAAGGCTTCGAGGATCGTCACATCAAGGCGCTCGAAGAACGTCTCAAAACAACTTTCGATCTCACCTACGCATTTACGCCGCAAGCTCTGGGCGAGGATTTCTGCGTCCACGTGCTTGGCATGCATGACACTGAATTGGCGCTTACCGGATATGAAGTGCTGCAATATCTCGGCTTTTCTGATGAAGAAATTCATCAGGCCAATCTTTTCTGCTGCGGGGCGATGACCGTCGAAGGCGCGCCGCATCTGAAGGAAGAGCATTACGCGGTTTTCGATTGCGCCAACCCATGTGGACGCATCGGGACGCGCGCCCTTTCCGTTGAAGCGCATCTGAAAATGATGGCCGCCGCGCAACCCTTTATTTCCGGCGCGATTTCGAAGACCGTGAACCTGCCCAATTTCGCCACTATCGGCGACTGCGCCAAGGCCTATATGCTCGCCTGGCGCATGGGGCTTAAATCGATCGCGCTCTATCGCGACGGCTCGAAACTGTCGCAGCCGCTCGCCGCAGCCTTGCTCGCTTCCGATACACAGGAAGAAGAAGACGAAGACCTGCAGGAAGAAATCGCCGCGGCGCCGACGGCTGAAAAATCAAAAATTGTCGCCGAGCGCATTGTCGAGCGCATTATTGAGCGCACACCCGGACGGCGGCGCCTGCCTGACCGTCGCAAGGGCTATATCCAGAAAGCGATTGTTGGCGGTCACAAGGTTTATCTTCATACCGGCGAATTCGACGACGGGGAAATCGGCGAAGTCTTCATCGACATGCACAAGGAAGGCGCCGCCTTCCGCTCGCTCATGAACAATTTCGCCATCGCCGTGTCCCTCGGCCTGCAATATGGCGTGCCGCTGGAGGAATTTGTCGACGCCTATGTCTTTACGCGCTTCGAACCGGCAGGACCGGTTCAGGGCAACGACCAGATCAAGAACGCCACATCGATCCTCGACTATATCTTCCGCGAGCTCGCCATCTCCTATCTCGGCCGAGCTGACCTCGCCCATGTCCATCCCGATGAAAGCGCCGTCGACGCCATCGGCCGCGGCGTCAGCGAAGAGAAAACCCAGGCCGACGCAACCAAGCTGATCTCCAAGGGATTTTCGCGCTCCACCGTCACCGACAACCTCGTGATCTTGCGGGGCGGTGATTTCGATCGGCTCCGGCATTCGGCCAAAGAAGCCCATGGCCCCGACGAAGACGAAGAAGACATCAATGTCGAAATCGAAGACATTGAAGAGCCCGTACGCGCCGAAAGCCCGCCTGAAATCGAAGCGCAGATCGCCAAGCTCGCCGACGCGGTGAACCAGAAGGCGCCGCGCGGGGTCTTGGCGACGCCTGGCAACCCACGCAGTGAAGCCCGCATCAAGGGTTATGAAGGCGACGCCTGCTCTGAATGCGGACAATTCACCCTTGTCCGGAACGGCGCCTGCCTGAAATGCGACAGCTGCGGCGCGTCCACGGGCTGTTCTTAACAAGAGCTTAACAGTCCTATCCCTGTGACAATTCGAATTTTATCCTTAATCGGACGTTGACCCCGCCTATCTTATTTTGTGAGGGAGGAAGAACCCGGGAGACCCGCGATGAAGTTAATCGCGTTTATAATGGTTTTGATGATCGTCTTGATGTCCGTGATTACGACAATCACGCCGGGTTCGACTAATTACAACAAACGCAATCCTGTCGCCGAGATCGGCAAGGAAATCGCCAAACCCCTGACGCAAGTGGAACAGATCGGGCCGGAGCTTGAAAAAGTGTTCGACACCGCTGGCGTCAAACTGCCTTCGCTTACGGGTCCCAAGCCGGTGAAAGAAGACCTGAAACATGTGGCGCAGGATTTTACCGGCGAGGTTTTTTCCAACAAGGACTTGCCACGGTCGAATTTCGCAAGCTCGTTTCTCAATAAGGCGCAGTTCAACGAAACCCTGCTCGACGGGGCCAGCCTTGAAGGCGCCACCGGCGATGCGGTGAACTTCAAAGGCGCGCGGATGGCGAAATCCAACCTCAACGCAGCCATGTTCATCGATAGCGATTTTTCCGGCGCCGAGCTTCGCGAAACCAAGGCGCGCGCGGGCGATTTCACCGGAACAAAATTCGTGGACACCGATCTGTCCTTTTCAACTTTCGCCGGCGCTAATCTGACGAAAACCGATTTCCGCGCCGCTTATGCGGCCGGCGCATCGTTCACCGGCGCCAATGCAGCAAACGCAAAGTTCGACGGCGCCGACCTCACCGGTGTGCGCTTCATCAACACAAAGCTTGGCAAAGCCAGCTTCACCGGCACCGATCTAAAAGCCGCGGATTTCTCCGGGGCGCTGATCCAGGGCGCGGATCTGTCCGGCGCGGTCAATCTGACGACGGAACAGCTCGCAAAAGCTTGCGCTTCTCCGGAAACCAGGCTGCCGGAAGGCGTCACCGCCCCGCGCTGCTAACAAAACGTTTTCAATAAGAGGCTAGGACCGGTCCCGGTCGTCATCGTCCTTGCGCAAGGATGATGTCGGGTCAAGCGCGTCCAGAACCGCAAGTGCGGTGGCGCTGTAGCCTGTGGTCGGCGCCGTTTTCACTGGCGCCGTAAAGGCGTCGACGATCTGGTGCATATAGCTGCGCACCGGCGAGAAATTGCGCGCGGATTGTTGTTGCGCCGATCCGGGCGCGCCAGCGGTTTCATCGGCGGCGGCGCCCATGGAAGTCGCGATAGAGGCGACAACCTCGCCGACGCTTTTCGCGCGGACGCCGTCATAAAAGACATTGCGGTTGGCGGCCGCCGCCTGCGGCAACAGATCGGCGGCTTTCACCGCAGACGCGGATGACAAAAGCTTTACCGCGCCGGCAGGCCCGAGGAAATGCGCCGTATAAAGGTCAGCGCTGGTCGCGGCCCGGCCGAGCCGGCCTTCAAGCATGGTTTTGTTTTCATTCGCGAGCTCGCCCGCCATGGCGGAAGCGGCCTCAGCGTTGAAACGCAGATTCAAAATCTTTTCCCGCGCAGCGCTGTCTGAAACCTGATAGCGTCCGCTGGCGTCTTGCGTGATGGCGTTCGCCGCCGCGCCAAGTCCGTGTTCGCCGCCATATTTCTTGACGGTCGAAAACCATGTCTGTTCGATAAACTGGAACAGTCCGGCGGCGCTTGATGTCTTCGCCTGCGCATTGGGATTGTAGCCGCTTTCACGCGCGGCCATTTTCATGAGAAAATCAAAACCGGCGCCGGTGGACGCGCTGGCGCGTTTGACCGCGCCTGTCACAGACGCAGCACCGGTGGTCGCAGCAGCGGCGATCTCGGCAGTCATAGTCATCCCTCTGGCGGCGTTTACAGCCCAGCTCGCTTAATTTGGCGGCCAATCGTCAACAAAGCGCTAACCATCGCGTCCCGAACTGAAACGGGCGGGCGAGAATGGCGCAAGGTCGATGGGCGGCGTTTCCCCGAGGATCAGCGCCGCCACCGCTTCAGCGGTCGCCGGGGCGTGGAGAACACCATTGCGGTAATGGCCAAGGGCGAGGTAGCGGCCTTTTTCGTCTATCCCCATGATCGGCGCTCCGTCCGGCGTTCCGGGTCTCAACCCCGCCCAGCGCTCGAGCTCCGTGGCCGCCTCAAACGCCGGGACGGCGCGGGCCGCATTGGCCCGAAGGCCCGCTATCGCCGCCGGGGATACCGAATGGTGATCGAACGGACCGATCTCTTCCGTGGCGCCAATAACGACCCGTCCCTCCGCCTTGGGGCAAAGATAGGCGCCCGGCGCGCGCAAGACCCGGGTGATGACGCCATCGCCTGCGATGGCCGCCGCTTCTCCTTTTACGGGATAAACGAGCCCCATCGGCGTCAGGCCGCTGACCGCGCCCGCGGCGAGCACGATCTTTTCGGCTTCATAGGAGTCGCCCTCAACGGTGACAAAGTGATGTGACGCATCGCCGTCGCCCATGGAGAGGACGCGCGCCTTGATGATCTCGACGCCTCGCCGCTCCAGGGATGCGGTCAGCGCCGCCGCCACCCGGCGCGGGTCAACCTGCGTATCCTTCGGGGCATGGAGCGCGGCGGCAACATTTCCGGAAAGCGACGGCTCCAGTTTGCGCGCCTCATCGCCAGAAATCATTTCGACATCGCCGCCAAGACTTTGCACGCGTAACGCCTGCTCCGTGAGCGCCGCCGTCTGCGCATCACGATAGGCAAGACCGAGGGAGCCATTGTTGCGATAATCCACAAAACCGCCGGTCTCTTCTTCGAGCGCCGCCGCGTAGTCGGCCCACATAGAAAGGCTGCATGCGCCGAGATGATAAACCGCGTCCGCAGGGCCGCCGAACTCCTCGCCATATTCAAAGGACGGGGCGAGCATCCCGGCTGCGGCCCGGGTCGCCGGAGGGATGGCGGGGCCAGCGTCGATGACGGCGATTTTGGCGCCGCGATCGTCAAGCGCACGGGCGAGCGTCAGGCCGATCACGCCGCCGCCTATGATCGCAATGTCAAAACCTTTGGTTCTCATCATGTCCTTGTGGGCGTTGTGTGTCCGGTTGTCATCCCGCGCTTGTGCGCTATTTCTTCGCGGTCGTCTCCATCCCTTCAGGAACCGGGAAAGCGATAAGCCGCGTCTTTTCCCGCGAACCGGCGGAAGACCCAAAGAAATAATTGACGACCGCCGCCGTCATAGTGGCGAGCGCGCCGAGCATGATCGAGAATTCGGTCTCGGCACCGGCCGGTAATTTTTTCGCAACCATAATGCCAAGCACGGCGAAGAACCCGAGAATGACAAAAGCGCCCAGCACCGACGGTGTCCAATCGTTCATCTTGATCTGGCGGTCACGCGCGCTTGACCGATCCGCGGCTGCTATGCGCAACTCCTCAACGCTCGCCTGCCGCAATGCGATCTGAAAATCCTGTTCGGCTTGTTTGATCGCCAGCACCTGTTCCGGCGTTGCGGCGCCAAGCGCGTCGGCGAGCGCATCTTCGTCAATGGCGCCGTCACCAAAAATAGCGCGCGACAATTGTTCAACAGCGGCGCCTGCAAGCGGACCGCCAAGGGCGCGGGCAAGCCCCGGCGCCGCGCGTGCAATTGCGCGTTTGATTTTTCCTCTCAGTTTTGACGTTTTGTTCTCGTCTGACGGCTTTTCCATTTGCGCCTCTTTGAAAATTAATTTCGCGCAAAGTCTAAGGCCGAAAAAAAACCGGTGAAAAATTATCCACCACAAAAGTTTTCGTGGTACACTGGAGCAGCACCGGCTACCCCCCTGTTACGCATTCAAGAATGCATTCCCGTTTAAGGCGAAAAATCCGCCGTATGCGGTCTATTCTTGCGAAAAATTCAATTTGCAATTGTTCCCGGATCAATTCATCTTCTCGGGAAATGATTCGGCGCCCGTGGGAAGCCCCATAACAGCGTCGAATCGCAACGGCGGTCAAAAAAATCCCTATGGCGTTCGCAGGTGCGGCGGCTCTCCTCGCCGCTTTATTTTTGATTCTTGGAAAGTCCCGAGGCGCAGTGCTGAAGGCGGTGGATGCGGGCGCGCGAGCGCCAGCCCTCCTTCTGGCGATTGGCGCTGCGGGCTCTCTCCTGTGGCGCTTTTCCGGCGGCCCCTTCGCGCCTTCGGAATGGACCGCCGCCGGGGCGGACGCCCTGCTCGCGGCGCTCGCCTTCGCCGCCGCCGCCCAGTTCCGAATCACCCGGCTAGCCAGCGTCTGTCCGGCCTCTTTCCGGTTGACCCTTGGCGGGGCGCCCCTGTTCCTGATCGTCTGCGGGCTGGCGGCGTTCATTCTGGCGCCGCAGCTTTCCTTTAGCGCGGCCTTCCTGCTGGCTGGCGCCCTGACCCTCAACGGCGCCGCTTTCGATCGCCGGGCCGTAACCGGCGCCCCGGCGCCCCAGACCATCAAAGCCGCTGTCCGCCTTGAGAGCGCGGCGATCCTCGCTCTGGGCCTGCCCGTCGCCGTCATGCTTGAGGCCGTCGCCACCGCCGCGCCGCAAGGTATGCCGATCGCGACGCCTTTATTCGAAGCCTCGCGCGGTTTCCTGATAGCTTTTGCCTTGGGCGGCGCCTCAGGACTTGCCGCAGCTTATTATGGCAACAAGCTGAAAATAAAGAAAAAAGCCGCCGAACTTGCGATCCTTTCCGGGCTGGTTTCTTTCCTCATCGCGCCGCTGATCGGCGCTCACCCGGTGCTCGCCGCCGGCGCCGCCGGCCTCCTCTGGGGGGAACAGACCACGGCGCTCGCCGTCACGCGGGTCCGGCTTCGGCGAATGGCCGAGCGGGTCGTGGCGCCGCTGGCCTATATCGCTTTCGGCGTGGCGCTCGCCCCCCGGGTGTTTCAGGCGGACCTCCTGACCATTCTCTTCGCCGCCGCCGCCGTGACCATCATGCGGGCTGGCCCCCGCCTCGCAGCGCTGAAGAAAACAAGCCTCCCGCGCGAGAGCCAGATGTTCCTCGCCTGGTTCGGCGGCGCGCCCGGCGCAGCCTCGGCCCTGTTCCTGATTTCCCTGTTCGACGCTCCGTCGATCGTGGCGCAGGACGCGATCCTGACCGTCGGCGCTGTCGCCGTCACTTTCGGCGTCTTCGCCGCGCGCCTGACCTCGCGCCCGCTCGTGAAACTGTTCCTGAAACAGTCAGCGCTGGCGAAAAGACGGGCAAGGTTCGCGGACTAGGCCTCTCCGGAAAACCTGCCCTGCTTTCGAAGGCGTTCTATATGCAGGGTGTTTTCCTCATCGCTGTAGCCTAGCAACTCCCCTTCGCGACGCTCTTTCTCCATTGTCCAATCAGGGTCTTCCCACAGTTTTTCATATTCCACGATACGCCACTCCTCGCCTGGCAGCGTGTAATAATCACGCATGAAAGCATAGACGCCTTTTTGGGGATTTGGATTATCCACCCGCCGAATTTTTAGAGTCCGGTTGATGACGCCTTTCGCAACATATTCCTCGAAAGGCTGATCAGCATAAAGAGCGGGACCAATTCGATTTGGATACACTTCTGAGAAAACCGCCATTGGCTTCTTTCCTTGAAGCATAAGCTCAAGTTCGCGGTTCGTGTGAATGTTTGGTTCGGGCGGCTTCTTCACCACTCGAACGTTTCCAGATGCGCGCGAAGGTGAAAGACGGTCGGGAATTTCTTGAGAATTAAATCCGAGCGGTTGCCCATGCAGATGTCGCGGATCGCGGGGGGCTGTTTCTTGTAATGCTCGCGTCCGCCGACAATGTCGTAGAGCAGCCGCGCCAGGCATAGAATATCGGCGCGCCGCTCCACCGCCGGGGTGCGGCCCCAATCGTGAAAATCGATCGTGCGCAGGCGAAAGAAAACGCCATTGCGCTCCACAAAAATATTGCCCTTGTGAAGATCGCCGTGAAACTCCTTTCGGGCGTGGATTTCTTCAATCCCGACAGTCAGGGCGTAGATCAGGTTCAGCGCCTCGAAGGCCGGCATCCGTCCGCCGCGATAGGTCTTCAGTAAATCCTCTAGCAGCGCGCCCTCGAAATATTCGCTGATCATGCAGTAGATGAAGCGATCATTGATCCACACTTCCTCGGCGTGGAGATATTTCACGACGATATCGCAGTCCCTCAGCGCATCGAGCTTGCGGGCGTGGCGAATGAAGACCGGCCCGCTCTTTTCCTTGCTCTCGAAATAAAGCTTCGCCGCGCGGGTGAGCCCGGTCGATTTTTCACGGATCTTGTAGACTTCACCTTCGGAGCCGGCGCCGATGCGCTCGATCACCTCATAGCGCCAGGTCAGCCGGTCGCCTTTGGAAAGGCCGAAACTGTTTCTCTTGGTCATGGCGGCGAAAGTCGCATTTTTTGCGCCCGGCGAAAAGCGGGTTCCCCCGCGCCTTCCCGATGCGCTTAAAAGCTTTTGCGGATCGCAATTTCCCAGCTGCGCGGCGGGCCCACAAAGACATTATAGCCGATGAACCCATAGCCGGAGACGGCGTAGTCCTTGTTCAGGAGATTGCGGCCCCGAAGCGCCAGCTCCAGACCATTTTCAAAGACCAGGGCCGCCTCGGCGTCAGCGATTGTATAGGCTTCCTGGCGGCGCTCCGCGAGACCTTCGGCGTCGAGATAGAACGCGCTTTGATATTTGGCGTTGGCCTGCAAAGCGAGGCTGACGCCGCCGCCGAGCTTCCGGTCATAGCGCGCAAAGCCCGTCGCCGACACATCGGACGCGAGGGGCAAGGGATTGCCGTCAAACAATGCTGCGTTGCCGCCAATATCGGTCGTCTGGCTGATTTCTGTTTCAAGAAGCGTCACCGATCCGCCAAGGGTGAACGCCTCCGACGCCGCCCAGTCGAAGCCGCCTTCAACGCCATAAGCCTTAGCCTTGTCGAGATTGGAGAGCGAATTGGACGTAATCGACCCGCCGCCCGGCAGCGCGAAATTCACAAAGATGCGCGCCTGCGGCGCATCATAGTCCTGATAGAAAGCGGCGGCGCGCAAGGAGAGGCCCGGCGCAGGTTCGCCCTTATAGCCAAGCTCATAGGCGTTGACGGTCTCGGCGCGGAAAAGGCCTTCATCTTGGAAATGCGCGGCGTTGTTTTGCACCTCGCCATTGAAGCCGCCGCTTTTATATCCGTTGGAAAAGGATGCGTAGATCATCGCTGCATCGGAGAACCGATAGGAAAGCGCCGCGTTACCGCTGACGCGATTTTCCTTGATCTGGTTTTCACCAATCGCCGGGCCGAGCCCGTCACGATTATTGAAGGCGACGACCCCGTCATCGAAAATATGTACGCCCTGCCCCTGGCCCTTGATATTTTCGTAGGTGTAGCGCGCGCCTAGAGTCAACGTCAGCACATCGGTGAGATTGATGTCGTTATAGGTGAAGATCGCAGCGGTTTTGCGCGTCTGCTCGATATCATTGACGAGCGTCATCGCTACCCCCGGCGAAGCGGGGCTCGGCCCGACGCGGCCCGGCGCACCGACATAGCGGCATGTTCCAAGACGCGTCGCAGGATCAAGCTCGCCGCACCAGATCAGATATTCCTGTTCGAAGTCCTCTCCCGCAGCAGAAACGCCAATCAGGCTGTGGCCGAGCCACCAGTCGCCCTGCAGGCGGATCTCTTCACTCCATTGCAGGAACTTCCGGTCGTAATGGAGATTTGCGTTGAGCGTCGGATCGCCAAAGGGCGCTGGCGCGCCGTCAAAGTCGAACCCGTAATCCTGACCATAACCCTCAATCGCCGTCATGGAGAAAAGCTCCCAATCGCCGACCGGCGCAACCGCTTCAATCGAGGCGCCGTAAAATTCATTGTCTGTGTCCTGCACCCCGTCGGCGCCGACGGAGATTTCATGTTCGTCGAGATCGAGATTGAGATTTCGGGGCGCGGCGTTAACGCCATTGTCTTCTTCATAATGCGCCCGCAGGAGAAAACGCACGCCCTCGCCTTGCCATTGCAAAGACCCGCGCAAACCGAACTCGTCGCGCTCGCCGCCGGCGCGCGATGGCGCAGCTATATCCGGATCGGTCTGAATGTTTTCAAGCGCTGCATCCTGCTTCAGATAGCGCCCGGCGATGCGGCCGGAAAAACCACCACCCAGCGACCCGCCGAGTGCGCCTGACGCGTCGAGCCGGTCAAACCGGCCATAAGACCAGCCTAGATATCCAGTCGTTTCCTCCGTTGGCGCCGCGGAAATGAAATTGACCGCGCCCGACGAGGCGTTGCGCCCATACAGAGAGCCTTGCGGGCCTTTCAAAACTTCAATGCGTTCGAGATCGTAAAGCAGCGGCCCCGTTTGAACATTGGTGGCGAGAAACACGCCATCCATGTAAACGGCGGCGGCCGTCGGCGTCAGCGCCTGATGGTCAACGGCGCCAATGCCGCGAATTTGAAACGCAATCTGATTGCCGTTGGCGACCGCCGCCTGCACGCCCGATAAAAGCTGCGTGATTTCCTCAGCGCTATTGAAGCCATTCGCCTTGTCGATTTGCGCGCCGCCAATAACATCGACGCTCGACGCAATATCACTAAGGCTTTGCGCGCGTTTCGACGCCGTCACGGTGATGATATCGGTTTCAGCAAAGGCTGGCTGGAACGCGCCGGGCGCCGAGATCGTCAAAAAAAGAGGTAGACTGATTAGTTTTCTACGCAACGCCAAACCCGCTTTAAATTGCGGGATGAAGCCCTATCCGCATCCCCTCGCCATGTCCATTGCAGAAATTCTCAAGACGGCGTTAGCGGGCGCGGCGGCGCATGAATGTGATCGCAAAACGCCTCGAGAGTCGCTGAACCGAATGGCTGATGCGATGGCGCACTTTGCCTATCGGCGCCGCATTGCGGCAGGATTTAGCTGCAATCAAACGGGGTCGTGAAAATGAAAAAACTATTTCCTGCCTGCATCGCAGCATGTTTCTCCATGACAGCGAATACGCTCGCCGCGGACCGCTATCTGCTTGATCCAGCCCATACGCAAGTCATCTTCAGGGTGGACCGGTTTGGTCTTTCCAATATCTATGGCAGTTTCGCCGATATTTCCGGGGAACTGTTTCTCTATGAAACCCATCCCGAAAACTCTTCCGTGAGCGCCGTCATCAAGACCGGCTCCTTGAAGTCTGACAATGCGATGCGCGAGAAGCATGTTGCTGGCGGACACTGGCTCGACGCTGAAAATTTTCCCGACATCACGTTTATCTCAACTAAAGTGGATCCCACTGGCGAGACTGCAATCATAACCGGCGACCTCACTGTACATGGCGTCACCAGGCAAGTAACGCTGAACGCCGCGCTTAAAAAAATCAGCGCCGATCCGGTTTCAAAGAAAAAAGCAGCGGGCTTTTCCGCAAGCACAAGCGTTAATCGACACGACTTCGGCGTTTCCATCGCCGAAGCGCTGATCGGTCCCGATGTGGAGATTACGATCGAAGCGTTGGCGATTGCGGCGGAATGAAACTCTGCACGGCGTGAAGCGCCGGAAGCAGGAGAACTGTGAACTGGCGGATGCCCGTATTATTTCCGCGGCGTCGCAGGATGTCCACGCTCATGATGGAGGCGACTGTTTAGTTTCGGTATTGGAGGCCGCCCTGCTCCGCTTGAAAACATATTCGCTGACAAAACAAGTGGAGATGACGGCCAAGGCAATGAGGAGGTTGGTTTTACTTGTTTGAAAATTGTGAACGAATAACGCGCCCAACGCGGCCAAACATAAAAACAAGCCAGTTGCCGCGGTATGTTTAGAGCTTTGGATGACGGCGGCTTTTCGAAAGCCGACCAGATTCACGACCGCAAAGATCAGGAGAAAACCGATACTCCCTGTCGAAGATATGCTCTCCAGTTCAAGCGTATTGACAAGAACCAAAGTCAGCAGGACGGTAACCGCCAGCCCTATCGGCTGATTCCAAAAAATGAACGTGAACTCATGGGGCAATTCGCCATCCTCGGCGAGCTCATAATTGACGCGGCTGCCGCCATAGATGGAAGCGTTAATCGCGGAAAATGTGGAGATAAGAGCGGCGATGGTGATAACAGTGAAGCCGGCTTGCCCAAGCATGGGCTTTGCCGCCTCGGCCAAAACATAATCCTGCGCGTTGGCAATCTCCGTAAATGGAAGCGATCCGACCGTAATGACCGCAATGGTCAGATAAAGCGCGATTACAAATAGAACGGAGATGTAATAGGCGCGGGGTATGTTTTTCTCAGGTTGTTTGATATCCGGCGCAGCGTTCGCAATAAGTTCGAACCCCTCATAGGCGACAAAAATAATCATTCCCGCCGCCACGAGAGCGAATGGCGACTCCCAATGCTCGATACTCAATTGTTCGATGTTGGGATTACCAGACAACCCCGCCGCGCCAATGCCGACAAACGCCAGCAAAATAAATAGTTTGATAATGACTGCGTAGGATTCAATGGCGCCGACCACCTTGATGCTATAATAATTGATGGCGGCTGCGATAAGAATAATCCCGCTTGCAAAAAAATGCTGATCGAGCGCATTGTTTCCAGTGATCTTGACGAGATTTGGCGCATAGGATCCGAAGGCGGACGCGTAGAGCGACAACATGATAATGTAACTCACCCAGAGCAAATTGTTGACGCCGCCGCTGAAAACGCCTTTTCCAAAACCTTCATTGACAAAACGCACGGTCCCGCCGCGGTCCGGATAGGCTTTCGACAGTTTCACGTAACTGTAAGCGGTGATGAGGGCGATTAAGCCCGCAATGAGAAAAGCGACAGGCGTTCCGCCCTTTGCCAGATCGGCGGCCAATCCGAGAACTGCGAAGATACCCCCGCCGACCATGCCGCCGATGCCAATTGAGACCGCTTCGCGTAAGCCGATTTTCTGTTGGTCAGCCACAGACGGTTCGCCATTTGCAAATATTGTTACCGATCATGCCGCCAGCCCCGGCGCGAGCACCTTCGCGCCGTCAAACATCATTTCGACAGCGATCGCCGCCAATATCATGCCCATCAACCGCGTCATGACCACGCGCATTTTCGCCGACAATAGCTTTCCTATGGCTGCCGCAAAAAACAGGACCGTGAAAAGCGCTATAAGAACTGCGGCAAGGACCGCGCTGAAGGCAACGTAGCGCGACAGCCCGTCTGCTTGCGCCGAATAAATAATCAGCGCCGCAATCGTTCCGGGTCCCACGATCATTGGAAATGTCATGGGATAAAATGCGATGCTGTCCTGCTCTTCGTCCGCCTCTTTTTCTTTCTCGCCGCGTTCATGGGAGGTGATCTCTTTCCCATGCAGCATGGAAAAGGCGATCCCCAGAAGAACCAGGCCGCCGGCGACCCGGAAAGCGTCAATTGTGACACCGAAAAAACCGATGATCTTGGCGCCGGCGAAAGATATGACGCCGCACATGATAGTCGCGTAGACAGCAACCCTAACAGCCGCTGAACGCTGCTCGGCGACGGACTTCCCGTTCGTTAAAGAAAGAAAGATGGGCAAAATGACGAAAGGATTCATGATCGCGAACAACGCGCCAAAAAATTTAGTCGCGAATGCGATATCCATGTTGCTGCAATCCTTTTTCTATAAGGATAACGGATTCGCACCTAGAGAAGAAGGAAGTTGGCGCGCCCCTGAGGACTTGAACCGCAATCATGAGGTGTCTTTACCGTCATTCCTTCGGCAACCTGTCGGATAATGCCTTCACCTGCGCATGCAGGGCGGCGATGTCACGCCGGATCGCCTGCTGGCCATCCACAACCTCGTCGACAACCGGCTCTGAGTCTTCCTCAACGACGCGCACCACAATGGCGACGAACAGATTGAGCATCGTGAACGTCGCGATCATCACAAAGGTCAGAAAAAATATCCACGACCGCTCATGGGTTTCCGCGACCTGCGAGGCGATATCCGGCCAGCCTTCGAGCGTCATCACCTGAAACAGGGTGTACATGGCCTGAAACACATCGCCGAACAGTTCAGGGTGTTGGGGGCCGTAGAGATTGGCGGCGATCACCGCAAAGACATAAACGATCAGCGCCAATACGACCCCGACCGACGCGATGCCGGGGATCGAATCCAACAGCGCCGAGACCACAACCCGCATGCGCGGAATGACCGTGATCACTCTCAGCACCCTTAAAACCCGAAAGGCCCGGAGCGCAGCAAGTCCTGACGTCGCTGCGCCAATCGAAATGGCCACAATCAGAAAATCGAAGAGATTCCAGCCATTGCGGAAATAGGCCCCACGCCAGGCGATAATTCTCATCCCGATTTCCACAACAAAGGCGTAAACAATAATGCGGTCGATGATTTTGAGGAGCGGCGCCCCCTTGAAGGCGGGAAATGTCTCGGCGCCCAGAATGACCGCGTTGATGATGATCAGGCTCAAAACCACCGCCTGAAAGGCCGAACTTTCCACAAGCCGCTGTAAGGATGTTCGTTTCGGTTCCGTCATCCGCCTGTCGCGCCTTTGATCGCACTGGCTGGGGAAAACCCGGCCAGCTTTTCTGCGTGTTTGCTAGGCGGATTCTGCGCCTCACGGAAAGCGCTGGACAAGACAGGTCTGTTCTTAGCCCCGGTGGCTGCGCAATCATTGCCAAATGGAAAGTCGCCGATCTTTCGGCAATTGGCCGCAAATGATTGGCTGGCTTCACAAAATCAGCTATGCGGGGCGTTTGCGACGCATTTGGGGGCGAGCCCCCGTGAGGTGAGCGAAGACGTGAGCGATCTCGACAAAGACCAGGATAACGCAGGTGACGATGAAACGGGCGAGAGCGCCCGGCGCATGCGCTTCAAGGGCATTGTCGAGGCTGAGGGTCGCGACGCCGCAACCGGCGACGATGGCGAGCTGATCTATTTTACCTCCAACGAGCAGCGCTGGAACGCGCGCAGCCGACAGATCTGGCACGCCGCGCGTATGACAGCGGTCTTTGTTTTCTTCTCAACGCTTGTAGGCCTGCCGCTCGGCAACTGGTTCGCCCATAAACAATTGACGGCGCTGACCGGCGTCGACCGGCCATGGAATCCGCTCAGCGCTTTTGAAATTGAGACGGTGCTTTTCGCCTTCATCATTCCGGCCCTCGTCCTGTTCATCGGCTACGCCGTTTCGAGATTGATGGAGATGATCCGCGCCGCCGAAGCGATCGCCGTCGCGGCGCAGCGCTTTGTAACGCCGGACGTCACCGCGGCGCAGAATATCGAAACCGTCGGCGCCGTGGTGCAGACACATGTAAACGCTCTTAATCAGGGACTGGACGGCGCCCTCTCCCGCCTCGCTTCAGTTGAAGCCATGATCCGCAAGCATGTGGAGGCGATCGAGATTGCCGGCGAGGCTATTGAAGCCAGAGCCACGGGCGCGGCGGGCCGTGTCGCCGATGAACGCTCACGGCTTATGGAGCTCACCGAAAGCCTGAACGCCCATGCCGACAGTTTTGCAGCGGCGATTGCGGAAAAAGCGACAGCGGCGATCTCATCGCTTGAGTCTGCGGAATCGACGTCTCTTCAAGCCGAAAAAGATTTCGATGAACGCCTGCACCGCCTGGAAACCGCGGCGGAACGAGCGTTCAATTCCTTTGAGTCGCTACGTGACGCATTGAGTGATGTGGATGAATCCATGCGCGCCTCTGCGGCGTCAGTGGATCAGTCTGCGGAAGAAACCCGTGGCGCGACGGAAAGAGCCAAAGCCGCCGCCGACGCCGCTGCGGAATCGGCTGCGCGCAACGCCGCCAATATCGGCGCCGCCGCTCGCGCCGCCGTCGAGCAAGCGAAGAAAGCCGCCGATGATGCGGTTGAAGCGGCGCGGACCGAGGCGGAGCGCTCAGCATCTGGCGCCGTCGATGCGACCAATGAAGAAGCCATCCGTGTGCAGGATGCGACGGCGAAGGCGCTGAAAGACATCTCGGGTTCCACTGCTGACGCGCTGGCTGCTGCGGCGGAAGGCGCCGCCAAGGCGACGCGCGCCGCTGAAGACGTGACCGAAGCAGCGCGCCGCACCGGCGAAGCGGCGGAAAAAGCGTCCAATGATGTCACCGCCGCCAGCGAACGCGCACGCAAATCCTCGGAAGACGCAATGAAATTCTCTGAAACCGAAGCTGCACGCATCGAAGAGCGTAATCAGGCCCTCGCCGAAGCGCGCGCCGCACTGGAAACAGAGAATGCGCGGCTTGAATCGCTGATCGACGAACAAAGAAAACGCGCCGATCGTCTGGCCGAGGCGATCGCATCGCAAACCGACCGCCTGTCGCGTCTCGCCGAAGCCCAACTGCGTGAACAGGAAGCAGCGGCCCGTCTTGCCGAAGCGCAAAACGAAATGCAGGCCCGCGCCGACCGTCAGGCGGCCGAAAAGAAAAAGGCCGCGGAAGAAGACCGCAAGGCGACGGCCGATCAAGACAAGGACGACGCTGAGAAACAGGCGCAGGAAACGCTCGACCTGACGCCCGCCGCAAAGCGCAAGGAGCCGCCCCTCACCGCAAAACCGGCGGAAACGGCCCCGCAACAGACCACGCAAAAGTCCAATGGCGGCGGCGCCGCGCGTCTTGATGAACTGGCGCGCGATATCGCTGAGCGCCGCCCGAGCAAGCAGGCGCAGCCGAAAGACCAGCCGCTGACGCTCGGCAAGGACGCCGTCTCACCGCCGGGCAAGCGCATGAAAAGCGATGTCTCATGGAAAGAAATTCTCGACGCCGCCGATGACAGCGCCCCCCTAGAACTCGGCAAGGCGGCAAAAAAGCAGACCGAAGCGGAAGACGCCGCACAGCGGGCCGCCGACAACGCCATCCGGATCATCGCCAGCCTGCAGGATTTCACGCAAGAGCTTGAAACGCGTCTTTACGGCGATCCGCCGCCGGCGCTTCAGGAGCGGTTCGATCGCGGCGATCGCAATGTCTACGCCAATCGCCTCCTGCGCCTGAATGAAGCCGATGTGAAACGCCGCATCCGCTCTGAATCGGGCCGCGACCGCAATTTCGAAAACGGCGTTCACGACTTCCTGCAAGGGTTCGAACAATTGCTGGAAGACGCCACCACATCAGAGACCGCCGATGAGGAGCTGGAGGAATATCTCTCCTCACCGCTTGGCCGGGTCTATCTGTTAATCGGCGCAACGGTAGGCTATTTTGCATAGGTGAGCCTTCGGAAGATCGCCCCATGCCAGCCAGAAAAACCCCTGACGCCTATTTCAAGAACGCCGAAAAATGGCGCGAGGAATTACTCGCTCTGCGCAAGGTGTTGCTCTCGACCGGCCTGACAGAAGAACTCAAATGGGGGTCGCCGTTCTACACTGCTGGCGGCAAACATATTGTCGGCCTGACCGCGTTTAATAACCACTTCTGTCTCTGGTTCCCGCAAGGCGCCCTGCTCAAGGACGCCAAAAAAGTCCTGATCAACGCGCAGGAAGGCGTGACCCGGGCGCAGCGCCAGTGGCGTATGCACAATGCAAAAGACATCAAGCCCGCCATCATTAAAGCCTATGTCAAAGAAGCGGTGAGCCTCGCCAAGTCAGGCAAGGAGATCAAGCCGAAACCCAAAGGCGCACTGGTGCTGCCCGAAGAGTTAAAAACCGCACTCTCGAAAAACAAACATGCGGGCGCGGCGTTTGAAAAGCTGACGCCTGGCAAGCAGCGCGAATATGCGGACTACATCGCCGAAGCCAAGCAGGCGGCCACGAAAGAGCGCCGGCTAGAGAAAATCCTGCCCATGATCGCCGCTGGCGCCGGACTGAATGACAAATACAAAAATTGCTGAAGCGCGTTATTCCGCTGTGACGACCGCATCGATCGTCGCGAGCGGCGCGCCGCCGCACATCACAATGACGCCGCCATAGGTTTTCGTCAGCGCCGGTCCTTCATAGCTGACGGGCGTTGTCGTGATGACCTGCGTCACCATGCCGTCCGGCGGCGTGAGGGTCAGCATCAGGCGCTGCACCGGCGTCGCGCTGCGGTCGGCCATGCCTTCGCGCCACGAAATCTCATAACCCGGCGTCGGCAGATCCACGTCGCCGGTTACATGCAATGTCAATTTGGCGTCCGGCCCCGGCATCGCATTGACCCACGCGGACCAGTTGCGGCTTTCAATCACCGGACAGTCGGCGTCCTGCGGCGCGGGCATCATCACCTCTTCTCCCTCGATGGCGGCCACAGCGCTCGTGTCTTCCTCCGGATCGTTAGAGGGGGCGCAGGCGGCCAGCGACAACAAGGCGGCGCAAGACAATGCGGGCCTGAATAATGACATCGCAAATTTCATGGGGTCAGCTCCTTTAAGCGAACACCCAAGAATAAGCGCGCGGCGCAGCGAAGTCTAATGAAGAGAGATGAATTCGGGTTCAGACGCGCGATCAGGCGCCCGGATCAAGCTTTGGCGCGCGCAACAGCGCCGGCGTCAAAAGTCCAGGCCACAATCTCTGTTATGACCTGATCGAAGGCGGTGTCGAAAGCCGCGTAGACTGCGTCGGGCTTTGTCGATGCTGCGGAAACACGAGCGTCAAATTTACGGGCGGCGTAGACCGACCCTTTGCCGTTGGAAAGCCGCGCATAGATAGAGACGACAGCGGCGTCACCGCTTTCTACGTCAACTTCAAGACGGCGAATGTCTGTTTGCAGAACTAGATCAGCGACGGGAATGGCGACGCGGTCGCCCACGGCGAGGATACGCCCGGCGTCCTCGAATGTCTGGACCATCGCCGTCTGGAACAGGCGCGGCGCGCGGTCGGCCCATTCGGCGCCGGGGAGATATTCAATCCGGCCCGGCGCGGCGGAAACGGCGATGCGTACTGAATCATAAACCCGCGTCGCGCGCGGATCGTCAACGACCAGAGAAAACGGTAACGGCTCGCCTGTGAGCGCATCGCCATCAGCTGCGGCGATATGAAACCGCGGCTTCGCCGGCGCCGCTTCGGGCAAGACCGAAACACACGCCGTCGTGAAAAGCGCAGAAAGGAGAGCGAAGCTTTTCAAGAGCATCTTCATGTCAGTCGCCTCCAGCATATTCCGGCGCACGCTCGCCAAAGAAATAGGCGTTAGGGTCGCGGTCGATTTCGCGCAACACGGCGTCAAGTGTGCGCATCAAACGGCGCGCCTCGCCGAGCGCCGGCGCAACCTGGCCTAGCCCCTGATCAGCAAACACGCGGATCGACGCGCGGTTCTCATTTGTTATAGCGCGCAGATCCGTCACCAGCGCGCGCGATTCAGACAGCAGGGCTTCGACGTCTTCCATAGCGCCTTGCGCATCCTCTTCCATAAAGGTCTGCAGGGTCGTCGCGGCGGCGTCGAGTTTTGACGTCACCTGTGCAAGATCACTGGTGATGGTGTTGAGATTTTTCAACGTCGCCGTGATGTCGTCTTCATTATTGGCGAATGCGGCGGTCAGGGTCTCCACATTGGAAATGATGCTGGAAACGCCATTGATATTGTCATCAGAAAGAAGGCGGTTCGCCTGGGCGAGCACATCGCCTGAGCCTTCAAGAAATGCGCCGAGACCGGACGTGTCCGCAGAAAGCTGGGGCACCCGCATATCGCTCACTTCTTTCAGAAGCGGCGCATCGCGGCTGCCGCCGACAAACTGGATAATGGCGAGGCCGGTGAAGCCGACAAATTCAAGTTCGGCTTTGGTGTCGGTTTTAACGGGCGTGTCCTTGTCGACGCGCACGCGTGCGATCACAATTGAAGGGTTTTCCGGATCGATGGAGAGCGTCTCCACCTCACCTTTCTGGATGCCGTTAAAACGCACTGCGGCGCCTACAGACAATCCCGAAACGCGCTCCTTGAAGATCACGTCATACTGATCGTATTCACTGCTCGTCTGAGACATCTGAATGATGATGTAAAACGCGAGCGCGATGGCGATTAACACCACCGACCCGATGACGACATATGGCGCACGCGTTTCCACTAAACTCTAACTCATCCCCTAGCTCGCCTTGACGGCGAGCGCGGCCCTGCCCCTGGGCCCTGAAAAATATTCCTGTATCCACGCGTGGTCGGTCTTGCGGACTTCGTCGAGCGGTCCGCAGGCGATGACCCGCTTTTCAGCAAGCACCGCCACCCGGTCACAGGTCGCATGCAGCGTATCAAGATCATGAGTGACCATAAACACTGTTAACCCTAAGGATTCCTTGAGATTCACGATCAGCTCGTCAAATTTGGCCGCGCCAATGGGGTCGAGGCCGGCTGTGGGCTCATCAAGGAAGACGATTTCCGGATCGAGAGCGAGCGAGCGCGCAAGGCCGGCCCGCTTCTTCATCCCGCCCGAAAGCTCTGAGGGGTATTTCGCGCCCGCATCCTCCGGCAAACCGGACATGGAGATTTTCAGCGCAGCGATGTCCTTAGCCAATTCTTCAGAAAGGTTAAGGTGTTCCCGGATCGGCGCCATGACATTCTGAGCGACGGTGAGCGATGAAAACAAAGCGCCGCCTTGAAACAGAACGCCCCAGCGTTGTTCGATCGCTTCTCGCGCCTTGTCGTCGGCCTTGTAGTAATCCTCACCGAAAATACGCACGGTTCCGGCGCTTGGCCGTTTGAGACCGATTATGGCGCGCATAAGCACGGACTTACCCGTCCCCGATCCGCCCACAACGCCAATGATTTCACCCGAACGAACATTGAGGTCTAGATTTTCATGCACAACAAAGTCACCGAACTGAGTTTTCAGTCCTTTGACTTCGATGACATGATCATATGCCTTGGTCTGATCCGTCAAAAATCGATCTCCAGATAGAACATGGCGAAGAACGCATCGATGACGATGACTAGGAATAGCGACTGCACCACGGAAAGGGTGGTGCGCTGGCCGAGAGACTCGGCGCTGCCTTCCACTTCCATGCCCTGAAAGCATCCGATGATCGCAATCACAAACGCGAAGAACGGCGCCTTGATAAGCCCAGCCCAGAAATGATTGATGATGATGGTTTCCTGAAAACGCGACACAAACAGCGCCGGAGAGATATCCATCGCCGTCGCCGCCACGAGACCGCCGCCGACAACACCCAGCACCGCCGCAATTAGCGCGAGAATCGGCAGCATGATCACCAGCGCGATGACGCGCGGCAGCACCAGCACTTCCATGGGATCGAGGCCGAGCACGCGCATGGCGTCGATCTCTTCACGAATTTTCATGGAGCCGATTTGCGCCGTAAACGCACTGCCGGACCGGCCGGCGATCAGGATCGCGCTTAGCAACACCCCGAACTCACGCAGCACCGATATGCCCACAAGCTCCACCGTAAAAATATCGGCGTTGAACATGCTGAGGATTTTCGCGCCCATATAAGCGACGACGGCGCCAATCAGGAACGACATGAGCCCGATAATCGGCATCGCGTTCAGGCCGGCTTCCTCCATATGGTAGACTGTGGACGTCCAGCGCATCTTTTGTGGCTGGACCAGAACGCGCCCCGCCGTCGACAGGGTGCGGCCGACAAAGCTCATCACTTCCAGCGCGGCGTAGTAAGCGTCAGCGACGCCCTTGCCGAGACGGTTTACCACCGCAAGAAATGGATTGCCGTGGGCCATCTCCACATGACAGGGCTGCAAATGCCCCTCGACCTGGGCGAGCAGCGCGGTTTGCGCCTCATTGGCGCCGGTGAATTGTGAGGCGTCACCACGCTCCGCGCAGCAATGCATCGTCCGCTGCAGCATCATCGCCCCGACCGTATCAAGCCGATCCACATGAGACATGTCGATCACCAGGTCGCGGCCAATCGAATCATCCGCGAAATCGCGCAGATCGTCGTCGAGCTCCCCCAGAAAACGCGCACGCCAGTCGCCACGCGGGACCAGTTTTAAAGTTCCCCGCGACATATCTATGTCGAAATGCGCCGCCGAATCCGCCATGGTTAACGCTTCCTTAAGGGGTTGGTCGCCGATCAGCGTAAACAGGCCCGCCCCTTGCAGTGTTATGGTTTAAAGCAGGATAATAAATTCATCCTGAAGAAAGGCTTGCAAGCGCTGGCGCAAGGCCTAAGCCGTATTTCGGGTTGAGTGGAAGGGGTCTTTCTTGACCAAACGTATGTTTTCCAAGCCGTTTCAGTGGCTGACCGCGCTGCCGCTCCTGATGGTCACCGGCGCGCTCGCCGTGATCGCGCTCGGGACGCTGGCCGGGGCCCAATCGCCTGACGCCCGCTGGCGCGAGCGGCTTTTCGATTATTTTCAACGGCTTGACCCGGCTGACGGCGAAGCTGTGGAAAACTTCCATCTGGTCCTCATCGACCGCGAAAGCGTCGATGCGGTCGGTCCCTGGCCATGGCCGCGCACGGTGCTGGCCGGGCTCGTGGAGGCGGCGAACGCCGCAGGGGCCAAAGGCGTCGTCCTGACCGAGGCGGTTGATGCGCCGGACCCTCTATCGCCGGAAACGATCGGCGAGTTCTGGCTTTCAGGCGCCCGGGATGAGGTGTTCGCCCAACAACTTGCGCTCCTGCCCCGCACGGATGAGCGCCTTGCCGACGCCTTCAAAAATGTAGACGGCGCCGTCGCCGTGTCCCTCACCGCGCCGTCAGACCCGAACCGGGCGTCGGCGTTTCAGCGCACCGACACGCAGCATGCAGGATGGCTCAGCGCCGGCGGCGCGGATTTTCTCGCCCTACCCGCAGCCCGTTATTTCTACGCCATCAATCCAGATCTCGCTGCAGCGGCGCGCCCGGCGGTGTCATCACTGGCGCCGGACAGCGACGGCGTATTGCGTCGCACACCGCTTCTGTGGTCCCTCGATAACAAGCCGGCGCCGTCAATCGCGCTTGAGGCCGCGCGGCTCGCCGACGGCGATGCAAGCGTGACCGCAATCGTTCAAGCCTCCGCCGCCAGCGCGCAAGGACGCACGGTGCACAGCCTGAAATTGGGCGAACACGAGCTACCCGTGTCGGAGACAACATCGCTTCGGCTTTATCTGCCGAAAAGTATTGCAGCGCCGACGACCTCCGCCTCGCGACTGCTTTCCGGTTTTAACGGCGCCCCCGCGACCATTGCCGGATCGAATCCGCAATTGAAAGACACGGTCGTGCTCATTGGTCTCGATACGGAACTTGGGGCGCCGGTGCGCACCGCCCGGGGATCGATCTCGCCCGCCGCCGCGCATGCGCTCGCCGCGGCGCAAATCCTCTCCGGCGAGGCGCCGACCCGGCCGGGCTGGGCCGGTTATGTGGAAGCGCTCGCGGTCATGCTGTTTGGCGCAGCCGCGATCATGACCGCGCAGCGGCTTCAGTTCTGGCAGGCGGCGGGCTTCGCCGCGCTGGTTTCGGTCATCCTCATGCTTGGCGCCTATGGCGCCTTCGCATTTGGCGATCTCCTGCTCAATCCGATCCCGCCCGCCATGGCGCTCTTCCTCGGGGCGTTCTCGGTTGCGGGCGGCAAATCCATTGGCGGTGTCTTGCGCGACGACAATTTGCGCGGCTCGTTCCATGACACGCTGCCCGAACCGGCGATGAGGCGTCTGCGTGAAGACGCCGGCAGCGAGCTGTTAAAAGGCGTGCGCCGGGAGATTACGGTGCTTGCCTGCGAATTGCGCTTCGCCGACGAAGATTTGCGCACCATGGAAAACCTGCCCGACGACATCACCAAGCTTTTGGCGGCGGCGTCGCTCGATCTGCGCCAGACCATCATCGACGCCGGCGGCGCTGCGGACCAGGCCGAGGGCGGACGCCTGTTCGCCTATTTCAATGCGCCGCTTGAAAGCGCCGATCACGCACAAGCGGGCTGCGCTGCAGCGCTGCGCCTTATTGAGAGCATGGATAAGGTCAACGCCGACCTCGATGCATCCTCACGCACGCGCGGATTGCAGATCCATCTCGCGATCGGCATTGCAACCGGCCCCTGCTTTGTCGGCCCTATGGGCCATGGCCGCAATAACCGTTATTCCGCCGTCGGTCCCGCCGTTGATCGCGCCGCGTTCCTGCGCAATCAATCGGAGTTTTACGGGCCGGCGATGATCTGTGACGAGCAAGTCTATAAAGAAACACATCATCACTTCGCCTTTCTCGAGCTCGACAAGCTGAAACTGCGCGGTGAGACGCGGCCTGTCAGCCTCTATGCGCTGATCGGCAATCCGTTCATCAAATCGTCGAAAGCGTTCCGCGCCCTTGACGATGCGCACCGGCAATTGCTCGCTTCCTATCGTTCAGGCGACATGGCGGCGGCGCGCGCGAGCCTTGAAAAAGCGAAGTCTTCCCCCGGCGCCAAGATCGCGCTCTTCGACATCTATGAAGAGCGCATCAAGCAATACTCGGAAAAAGGCGTGCCCCAAGGCTGGGACGGCGCGCACACCGCCGGAGTTTGAATTCTCAACGCCATTCAAGATTGCTCTTCAAGTCATGCACAAAAAAAGGGCGGCTGAGGAATCACAGCCGCCCTTTTTGCATGACCAAATGTATCGCGTTACCGCAACCGCGCGGCGATCCCGTTCAGGGTTTCACTCAGCGCCGCCTGACGCTTGCCGCCGCCAAGTTTGCCCGCCAGTGATTTCAGCTTCGACGCGACGGCTCTGTCGGACCCGCCCGTTTCAAGTGCGGCATCGGCTTTATCGAGCGCTTCTTTGAGGTCCGTCATCGACGCTGCAGAGAGCGCGTCCTCGCGCGCAAGCTGGTCCATATAGGCGCGGGCGACAACGGGTTCCGCCGGCCAGGTCACGGGGTACTGATCCTGCGGGTTGAACACCTCGCCCTGATCGGCGAGCGCGGCCGCAGCAATCTCGTTCTCCGTCAGGAACTCACTCGGCGTCAACGCCAGCACGTCGAGACCGCGGGCGATTTCAGTGCCGTAAATCTTGCCGCGATACCAGTAAGTCGACCAGTAACCGCCCAGCACCAGTTTCTTTTCGTGAAGCGGCCCGCGATCAAAATAGGCGATCTCAACCGGGTTTGCGGAGTCGGTGAAATCCATCACCGAAACACCGCCCTGATACCAGGCCTGTACGAATATATCGCGGCCCGGCACGGGAACCACAGAGCCGTTATGGGCGACGCAGTTTTCCTGATCCGCTTGCGGCGCAGGCAGTTTGTAATAGCTCTGAAATTTCAGCTTGCCGTTCTCGATGTCATAAATCGCATCGGCGCCCCAGTCTCTGGGATCAGCGGCGCGGCAGCGCGGCCGGGAGCCCCCGCCCCATTCATCGGTGAACAGCACTTTCGTGCCGTCATTGTTGAATGTCGCCGAGTGCCAATAGGCGAAGCCTTTATCCAGGACGGCGTCAATGCGCTTCGGCTTCAGAGGATTGCTGATGTCAAAAATGATCCCGTTGCCGGAACATGCGCCCGCGGCAATATTGTGCGACGGAAACACCGTGATGTCGTGACACTGATTGGTCTGACTGGTGGTTTGTGTGTCGTCGCCATGATCGCCCCCCTGCCATAGACCGGCAAGCTGCCCGGTTTTCGGATCGGCGAAGACGGCGGGACTGTCGATGATGCGCGCCTTGGACGGATCATCCACGGGAATTTCGATCACATCGATGCGAAACAGCGCCGTGCGGTTGTCGCCCGGAATGGCGCCGATGCAGCCGGGAAGCTCTTTTTCATTACGCACGGAAGACGTCCCGGAATTATAAACAATGATCTTGCCGCCCTTGCCGGTGGGACGCGACACAACCGAATGGGTGTGCGATCCGCGGCAAGTCTGAACCTGTCCGACCTGTACGGGACGGGCGAGATCGCTGATGTCGAAGATGCGCAACCCACGGAAGCGCTCCGCGCTAACATCATCGGCGACGCCCTGTAATCCGCAATCAACACGCCCGCGCGTCTGCTCCACCGACATGATCAGAAGATCCCCGACAATGGAAACATCGCCCTGTCCGCCCGGGCATACGATTGAACTGAAGAGCTCCGGGGCGCCATCTGGCTGTAGCTTGTAGATATTGAAGCCGTGATAATTCCCCGCGACGAGCACATCACCGGCAAACGCCATATCCGTATTGGAGAAGCTTAATAGCGGCGAACGCTCGCCCCATTCAGTGTCGTCATTGTCCTGTTCGCTCTTGTCCTGCGCCTCCTCGTCTTCGTCGGCTTTCGCGGGCAGCACTGGCGGCAACCCGATAGGGTTTTCTGGATCCACAAAGCCGGGCGGCTTTGGCAGCGCAACGACAAGCTCCATGTTCTTGATCGCCTCACCAGCATCATCATAGCCAGGCTTTAATCCGACGCGCGCATCGGCGGACAGGCCCGCGAGCAGCGCGTTCATGCGCTCGATCTCGGTTGTCTGTCCGTTTTTGACCTCATTGATAAAGTCAAAAAGCACCGGGTCATAAGCGGAGCCCGGCTGCAACAGAAGATGATCAACCATTTTCACGGCGCCTTCATGATGCGTAATCATCAGCGCCAGGAACATTTTGTCGAATTCGGTCCCCGTCGCAGCGGCGAGGGCTTTCATCTGTTCCGGCGTCGCCATGCCCATCATCTTGTGGGACATATGCATGCTGTGCGCCTTCGGATCAGGCGCCATCTCCCCGCGATCGCGCAGCCAGCCCTGCATGAAAGCGATTTCATCAGCCTGAGAGGCGTTGATGCGCCCCGCAGCATCGATCAGCTCCTTGCGGTTGGTGCGGTCCTTGACGAGTTCGGCCATTTCCACGGCCTGATTATGATGCGGGATCATGTCCTGCATGAATTTGACGTCGTCCGCCGAGTAGCTGGTGTCAGCGATCTTCACGGCTTCGTCGGCGCTCAATTCACGGGCGGCTTGCCCCGGGGCGCCCGGCTGTATGATGACCGGTCCCTGGGCTGTTGCGGCGCTCGACAGCCCGAGCAGGCTGGCGCTGGCGCAGACAATACTAAGCCGTCGTCCATAAGACGAGAGACATGCGATCATGGATTTGCTCCTATGCGTTTGTCCGTTTTTAGCGACTGCCGGACAGATTATTCCCCACTGACTTTCCCGCTGCCTGACCTTTGTGCGGTGATGCGGTCGGCACGAGGCGTCGGACGACGCTCCCGCTGGCCGCAAAAACGCCTCATGTTAATAAGACGCCTCAAACACTCAAATGGACAAATATGCGCACCAGACAGCTATCACCATAGCCGCGGCGTTTTCACTCGAACAGCTTTCCGCCATGCCACACGCGTCGCAGAAATAGCGCGAGGAAAAAGGCAAGCGCGCCCATGACCGCCATGAGGAAATACGCCGCCGCCGGCCCCGCGCCGTCCCAGACATAACCGGCGACAACAGTGGCGACGCCGGTGACGGCGCCAACGCCTGTCGTCGACATGATGGTCATGCCTGTATTGACGAGACGCAGCGGCGCGGCGCGGTCGAGAAACTCAATGGCGCCGAGATAGGCGCTCGCGAAGGTCAACGCGTGGAGAAGCTGCACAACGAAAAGGATCGCCAGAGGCGGCTCCAGCGCAATCACCGTCCAGCGCAACGCCGCCGCCGCTCCCCCGACGGCCAGCAATGTCGCAGGACCGAAACGTTTGGCGAGCCCGCGCGCACGCGCCAGCAAAAAGATTTCCGCGAGAACGCCCGTCGCCCACAGACAGCCAATGATCAGCGTTGAATAGCCAAGCTGCTCCCAGCGCAAAAATGAAAAGGCGTAGTAAACAGCATGGGCGCCCTGTATCAGCCCGGCGGAGGCGAGCACGATCAGGAAGGCCGGATTGGATACAAGTTTCGGCGCCTCCCGCCAGGAAACGGGCTTGGCGCCGCCCCGCCCACCGGCGCCCGCCGGCAATATAAAGGTCATCGCGAACGCGAACCCCGCCGCCATCGCCATCGCCGGCGCAACGGAGATAACGCCGGCCGCCGTCAGCAAGGCGCCGCCGAGCACATTGGTCGCGAGAAAAAAGACCGAGCCCGCCGCGCGCGTCTGTCCGTAGTGAAGCCAGCCATTCCGATCTGCGCGCAACACCGCTGTATCAGTCAGCGGCACCAGAAGGCCAAAGCACCACATCATCAAAGCCGCCGCAGCTCCGATCAACAATTTTCCTGGCGCGAAGATCAACACCGCTGCGCTGAGCGCGAAGAAAAATGTCACGACGCGCAAGGAGCGGCGTTCATCGCTTTGATGATCGGCCCAATAGGCGACAAAAGGCCCGAACAAAAGGCGTGCAATCAACGAAGCGCCCGTGATCCATCCGATTTCGGCGGGATTAAACCCTTTCAGCGTGAGCCAGCCCGCAAAGAACGGCAATTGAAAGCCGAGCAGAACGAATTGACCGCCATAGTAAAACGCATATAGCGGCCCGGCGTTTTTGTGAGAAACAGCGGTCAATTGATCTCGTCGCCGTGATAACCAGCCCAGCCCCTGGCGCGCAATTCACACGCAGGACATTGGCCGCACCCATAGCCCCAGTCGTGACGCCTGGCGCGCACGCCACGATAACAGGTGTGGCTGTGCTCATTGACAATATCGACCAGCGTATCGCCGCCAAGCCGTTCCGCAAGGCGCCAGCTTTCGGCTTTGTCGATATGCATCAGCGGCGTTTCAAGCCCGAAATTTGCGTCCATACCCAGCTTCAAGGCGTCAAGTTGCGCGGCGAGCGCGCTTGAGCGGCAATCAGGGTAGCCTGAATAATCCGCCTCACACATGCCCGCGACAAGGATGCCGAGATTGCGCCGATAGGCGAGCCCGCCCGCCAGCGCCAGAAAGACGAGATTTCGGCCCGGCACAAAAGTGCTGGGCAGCCCATCATTGCCGAGGACGATTTCGGTCTCATGGGTCATGGCGGTCTCGCCAAGATCATTCAGGCCGCGCGAATCAACAAGCGTGTCTCCGCCTAGCCTGCCCGCCCAGCGAGGGAATGCGTCGGCGATGGCCTTTCGCACGGTCAATCTCGCGCCAAGCTCAACGGAGTGGCGCTGTCCATAAATGAAACCGACCGTTTCCACATGCTTGTAGCGGTCGAGCGCCCAGGCGAGGGCAATCGACGAATCCTGCCCACCGGAAAACAAGACGAGGGCGCGGGTATGATCAAGCGTGCGCATGCTATCCTGGCGCGCAAACACGGCGCGCTCCATATTGCTGACCGGTGTTTAGGCTGGAGCCGCCAAAGCCGCAATGGGAGGACTGATTATGTCCGGGATCGTTTTTCTTTACGTCACCGCGCCGAATGCAGAGACCGCAGCGCGGATCGCCCGCGCCCTCGTTGAGGAAAAGCTTGCGGCCTGCGTCAATATTCACGCCGAAATGCGCTCGGTCTATGAATGGGAAGGCAAGGTGGAGATCGGGCTTGAAACCCCGCTGATCGTCAAAACCACCACAGCCGCCGCCAACACCGCACGCGACCGGATTCTCGCACTCCATCCCTATGGGGAGCCGTGCGTCGCCGCCCTGCCGGTCGCTACAGAAGGCTCCAGCGTCAATTTCCTCGACTGGATCGCGCGCGCCGTCTCCACCGGGAAACAAGCCTAACCGGGCCCATGAGCGGGCTTCCTTCAGTTAAACTCGCCGCTAAACGGCTTGAGCGACCGGTCAGGGCCACAAAGCTGTGATGAGGACTTGCGGGCCCGCCGGTTCGGCCCTTTATGATCAGTCGAAACAGGCTGGAGACTTTGTATGACTGAGACTGCTGTATTCGCCGCCGGCTGCTTTTGGGGCGTTGAACAGGTCTTTCGCGACACGGAAGGCGTTAGCGCCACAGAAGTCGGCTATACGGGCGGGCAAAAGGATAACCCCACCTATCGCGAGGTCTGCGCCAAGACGACGGGACATGCGGAAGCCGTAAAGGTCGAGTTCGACCCGGCGACCGTCTCTTATGAAAAGCTTCTTGAGATTTTCTGGGCGAGCCATGACCCCACTCAGGTAAACCGCCAGGGCCCGGATGTGGGCGATCAATATCGCACCGCGATATTCACTCTTAACGACGCCCAGCGTGAGGCGGCGCTCTCGTCCCTCGCCGCTGAAGACGCATCCGGCCGTCACCCACGCCCTATCGCCACTAAGGTCGAGCCGCTCGGCCCCTGGTGGAAAGCGGAAGAATATCACCAGCAATATTTCGAGAAAAACGGCGGCGGCGCCTGTCACATCGCACCGCGTTAGTCCCTAGCGCGATAGCGCGACATCAAATCGAGAAGAGAAAAACCCGTGGCGACGTCGAAAGACGCCCGCGGCGTTCTTTTCTTTTATAAATTAATGCGCGGGCTTCAGCGCATGACGCGCAGAAGCAGCGCCGGGCGTCGCAGCGCGCCTTTTCATCGGCGCGCTGCGCACCCTCCCACGAAGAAGATTCGAGCCCACCAGAAGACCCGTCAGCAAAATGGCGAGCCCCAATACATCGCCAATACGCTCAAGAGTTCTTTTCAGAAACATCACGCGTCTCCCACTCGATTCGTCATAAGCATTTTGCCCGCGGCGTATGACAATTGCGTGAAAACCGCCGCCTATTTCGTGGCGCGCACGAGATGCGTCTTCTTCTAGATTGCGAAACTTCATAAGTGCGAAAAGCCATAGCTTTTCTTGCTTTAAGAAGTTCTGTGAACGGAGTTCAAAAAAGCTCCGTCCACTGCAAATGCAACAGGTACGCTTTTGTCACAAAAACTTTCCTTGAAGACCGGGCGCCGCCAACGCCAGAAAAACAAAGGGGTTCGCGCAGATCAGGCGGGGCGTAATTTTTGTGTCAGGACATCCGGCTTCGCTTACGCTCTGCGATTTAACCCAATCCTACGCGGCAAAAGGCGGCGGGGTGAAAACCTACCTGCTTGAAAAACGCCGGTTCATTCTTGACCGAACGGAGGCGAACCACTGCCTCATCGTGCCGGGGGAGCGCGACGCGATAACCCGTGACGGGCGCGCGACAACGATTGAGATCGCTTCGCCGCAAGTGCCCGGCAGTCCGAATTACAGGCTGTTGTTGCGCACCAACGCCGTCTTGGAAGCATTGCGCTATGCGCAGCCAAACCTGATCGAATGTCAGGACGCCTATAACCTTCCCTGGACGTCGCTCTATTATCGGCGGCGCAATCCGCAAACGGCGCTGGTCGCAGGATATCACACGGACTTCCCGACGGTTTATGTAGAGCGCTATCTGGCGCCGCGTGCGGGCGCCTATGCTGCGCGGCAGGTCAAGCGCCTCGCCTATCGCTACGCCTCCAGCCTCTACAAACGGTTCGACGCCTTTTACACACTGACACAGATCGCCGCCGAACATTACGGCGCGCTCGGAATTGATAGTCCTTTTATCCTGCCCCTCGGCGCCGATACGGGCCTGTTCACCAAAGCCCGGCGCAGCGATGCGTTGCGTGCAAAGCTTGGCGCCGAGCCTGGAACGCCTTTGCTGATCTATGCCGGCCGCATCGACTATGAGAAAAAAGCGCGCATGCTTGTGGAGGCGTTCCGAAAGCTGCCGCAAAGCTGGAACGCAAGCCTCGTCATGCTTGGCGACGGTAAAGACCGCCTCGCGCTGATGGACGAATGCGTAGACGAAAATATTCATTTCCCCGGCTTTGTTGACGACAGGGAAACACTCGCCGCCTATTTCGCCTCCGCAGATATCTATGTCTCGGCGATGGAGAACGAGACCTTCGGCATTTCCGTCATCGAAGCGCAGGCGGCGGGACTTCCCGTTGTCGGGGTCAGGGCCGGCGCCATGGTTGACCGTGTGCCGCCTTCCCTTGGCCGCCTCGGCCCGTGCGGCGACGCCGACACCATGGGCGCCAATATCGCGTCCGTGTGGATGGATCGTCTTTCCGGGATGGGTGAGCGCGCCCGCGCGCATGCCCGGGAAAATTTCTCTTGGCCCAGGACCTTTGAAAAACTCGTGTTCGAGATTTATCCGTCGGCGTTAAGAAAACGCGCAGGCGAAGAGTTCTCAGGCCTGCTAGGCCAACCGCATAGCTCGCAGGCGCAGGCGAGTTAGTTCGTCGCGTTTATTTCCTGACGCATCTCTTCGCCTTCCTTTTCCCAGGGTCGCTCACGCAATTTCAATTCATCATGCGCCCGCGCCGCCATGCGGGGGCCGAGAAAGCGGTAGAAATACCAGTCTTTCAGTTGAAACGGCGTCGCGTGATAGAGAAGGCGTTCAAATAAAGTCCAGCGCTTTTGCAACGCGGCGCTGCGACGATCGCTTGCGCGACACCACAACGTCGCATCGTGAATTACGCGCCCTTCTTTCCAGACGCGATGGATCAACTCATGATCTTTACGCAAATGAGGCCAGATTTTCCGGGAATAACCGCCGGCGCGCTTCAGCGCGTCAGTGCGAAAGGTCTGGGCGTAGCCGCCCGTGTGGCATTGGCGGCTTAGGAGATGCGGCACGATGCGCATTTTCAAGCGGCGTCGCGCGCTGTCTGCACTCTCGGGCGCATCGTAAAGCGGCGTCGCAAGAACTGCAGCGACTTTTCGGCCTCCGCCGTCAAAACGCGCCTGCGCCCGCGCCAGATAATCCGGTGGATAAATTGTATCTGCATCGCAGATTGCGATGAAAGGTGTCGAGGCTTTAGCAATACCGCACTCCAGCGCCGCCGCCTGTCCCGGCCTCGCTTCGTGGAGAAACGTTACGTAAACACCGTCCGCATCGGCGAGCGCCGCCCGTGCGATCTCCGCCGATCCGTCGGTGGATGCATTGTCAACGAGAATGAGACGCAACGGACGCACGGTTTGCGCCTGCAACGAAGCTAGCGTCGCCGCCAGATAGTCCCGCTCATTGTAATAAGGAACAACGACAGACCAGCCTTGAGCTCGTTCCTGCGCCATCTTCGCCTCTCAAACTCGAATGAGCTCTCCTAGACAGCGAATATTCCAACTTGATGACATTCATAGTAACGGCGATGCTCTATGCCGAGCGCAAAAAGCGTTCATCGAGATCCTGCACGCCCGGACAGCCAAGCAGCGCCATATTTCGTTTCAGACCTTCCCTGAACGATATGAGGAACGCGTTCACCGCATTCTCACCGCCCGCCGCTATCAAGACAATCGAAGATCGGCTTCGGCAGACGCCGTTTCGCCGCCTTGCGGTAATCATGGACATTGAGCAAGTTCGTCATGAGCCGGATAAAACGCCAGTTGCGTTTATTGTCGATCCGGCGCCGCATCAATTCGGCTTTCGATCCATGCTGCGCAATCTTCCCAGACCTGCTTCGCCTGCAAATCACGAAACAACATATGCCACCCTTGCGGATAGCGGCGGAAGGTAACATCCCCGGAAAGCCGCATTGCGGTTTTTTCCATAATTTTGAGGGGAATGATCTCGTCCTTTTCACCCATCAGAAAAAGGATAGCGCCGCTGACTTCTTTCGCGCCGCTATAGCCCGACCCCATCACCCGCGTGACGCCAAGCACCGCATCAACGCGCGTTTCCTTGATGACGAGCGGGTCCTGCCCCATTTCGCGCAAGGCCTCAATATTATCCGTCGCCTGACGGGCGGCCCGCTCCCCCGTGAGGGTTTTCCCCGGCGCAACCATAGCGGCGAGATTGGCGCCGATACGATAAGGAACAGGCAGCGCCGCACCGCCCCATACGCCGGGCGCGGCCAGAATAACGCCGTCGGCGCCGAGCGGCGCTTCCGCTTCTGCTGCGAGAATGACGCCGGCGCCCATGGAATGGCCCGCGACAAAAACCGGCAGACCAGGATGTCGTGACCGCGCGGCCGCAATGGCTGCACGCAGATCGGCGATCATGGTTTCTTCGCCAACCCAATAGCCAAATTGCGGAGACCGGCCAAACCCGCGCTGGTCGATGGCGTAAGTTGAAATCCCTTGGCCGGCCCAGTAACGCCCCGGCCCCTCATACATCTGCGAATAGTCGTTCATGCCATGCAATGCTACGACGATGGCGCGCGGCGTATCCGCTTCCCAGCGCTGAACGCCGAGCACGGCGCCGTCGAGGGAGTGAAAACCATCTTCGTCAAAACGCGGCGCGAATTCCGCAGGCGGCGCACCCGGAAAGGACACGCAGGCGGAAAGCGAAATCGCCAACACCCCAATGATCGCCAGATTTTTCAGAATTAGACGCAACATCCCAACTCGCTCATCCCAACCTGCTAATCATTGCGCCGAAGGAGAGGAGTTTGGTGGCATTGTGCCTTGGAAACAAGATGGGAAAAGAAACGAAAAGACTACTCGCTGTTTTCCCGCGCCTTCTCTTCGAGCTTTTCAAGGGCGAGGCGGAACGCCGCCGCTTCATCAGGGTCAAGAGTCGACAAAAGGCTTGCCTCATAATCGAGCGCCAGCGCCGCAACGCGGTCGAACACTTTGCGGCCTTCGGATGAAAGAGACACCATCGACACCCTGCGGTCGCTTTCATCAGGCGCTCGATTGACGAAGCCTTTCTGTTCGAGGCTCGCGACAGCGCGGCTGACGGTCATCTTGTCCATGGGCGTGCGTTTGACAACGTCGCGCGCGGCGACGCGGTCCGCCTCTCCGATTACCGCAAGGACGCGCCATTCAGGGATGGTGATGTTCTCGTCGCGATAGGCCCGCGCGAGCCGCCCCGATATCGCATGACCAAGCGCAACAATGCGATATGGCGAAAACTCAGCAAGGATCAGCTTTCGTTTTGCGCCGGGCTTGGTCTTTCGCGATACGCAGGCGACAGTCATGCAGCTACTTTACGCAGATTCTTTCAGAACGCCTCGGCGAATCTGATCTTCCTCGATCGATTCGAACAGCGCCTTGAAATTGCCTTCACCGAACCCTTCATTCCCCTTGCGCTGGATGATCTCATAAAAGATTGGTCCAATCGCATCCTGGGTGAAGATTTGCAGGAGCAGCCCCTGGCCTTGCGTCGGCGCGCCGTCGATCAGAATGCGGTTCTTGCGCAGGCGCTCCAGATCTTCGCCGTGATCCCCGACGCGCTCGTCGACCTTGTCGTAATAGGTGTCAGGCGTATCCTGGAACGGAACGTCGCGGGCGCGTAACGCCTCAACGGTTTTATAGATATCGCCGGTTCCAAGCGCGATATGCTGAATCCCCTCGCCATTATAGCGCTCAAGGAATTCCTCTATCTGGGATTTGTCGTCGCGGCTTTCATTGAGGGGGATGCGGATCTTGCCGCAAGGGCTCGTCATCGCTTTTGAGACGAGACCGGTCATTTTACCTTCAATGTCGAAATAGCGGATCTCGCGGAAATTGAAGATGGACTCATAATATGAGGCCCATTTGTCCATGTTGCCGCGATGCAGATTATGCGTCAGGTGATCGATATAAGTGAGGCCCATATCGTTTTGCGCCGGATCCGCGCCTTCGATAGGTTCAAAATCCACATCGTAAATCGAGCGCGCGCCGTAACGGTCGACGAGATAGACGTTGAGCCCGCCAATTCCTTCAATGCCCGGAATGTTCAATTCCATGGGGCCGGCCTTGGCTTCAATCGGCGTCGCGCCGCGCTTCACGGCTTCTTTGAAAGCGGCTTGCGCATCCTTCACCCGGAACGCCATGGCGTTGGCGCCGGCGCCGTGCTGGCCACAGAAAATTTTCGGCTGGCCGGTCTGTTCGCGATTCAACAGAAAGTTGATGTCGCCCTGGCGATAGTGAATGACGTCCTTGGAACGGTGCTTGCCAACCGCTGTAAAGCCGAGGCGCTCGAACAGGACGGCGAGTTCGTCCGGATTACTGCTCGTATATTCGACGAATTCAAAACCGTCGGTTCCGATCGGGTTTTCGAACAGGTCAGCCATGGCTATTCCTTCCAGTCTGGGATGTGATTTGAGCGGATTAGTAACATATGTTACTAATTTGAATCAAGGATGGTTGCGCAGGGTGCAACAAAAAAGGCAAACCTATGAAACTCTTCGGTTATTGGCGGTCCAGCGCGACCTATCGGGTGCGGATCGCACTCGCTCTGAAAAATATCTCCTACGACTATGAGCCGGTGAATCTCCTGAAAGGCGAGCAGCGGAGCGAGGCCTATCTCGACAAGAACCCCACCGGGCTCGTGCCGACGCTGGTCACCGATGACGGCGCGCTCATCACTCAGTCGGTCGCGATCATCGAATATCTGGAAGATACGCATCCCGACCCCTCGCTTCTTTCCGGCAATGCAGTCGCGCGCGCCAATGCGAGGGCGATTGCCGCGACCATCGCCTGCGAAGCGCAGCCTTTTGGTAATGTCCGTATCCAGAATTACTTGAAAAATGAGCGCGGCTTTGACGCAGACGCCATGAGCGACTGGATGAACCGCTGGCCCGGCGGCGCCATGGCGGCGGTCGAAAAAATGTTGGCGCGCACCGCCGGCGATTATTGCGTGGGCGATGCACCAGGCCTCGCCGATTGCCTCCTGGTTCCGCAGATGTATGCCGCGGCGCGGTTCGGCGTCGAGATTGGCGCCCTCTCAAAAATGAACGAGATTTACGAGCGCTGTTCAGAACACCCCGCTTTCATCAAGGCGCATCCCGATAACCAGCCCGATGCGGTGAAGGGGTAAGGAAACGTAGCCCCAGCATACCGGGCCATCAGGCCGTTGTTGTTTAATGCCCCCATATGTATGCTTTTACATTAGCTGCAGGTTTTGGAGGGGATTTTGCGGTATATTATATTTGTATTATTGCCTGTGATGATGTTTAGCAGCGCGGCAGCCATGCGCTACCGATTGCCGGATATACCTTCCGAACCGGCAATGCCGCTAAGCGCGCCCTTACCATCATTGCCGGAAGCTTGTTCTGATCAACCAACCGTAAGTGGTGATGAATTGCGCTTCATCACGCTCTTCGGCGCGATTGATTGGGAGGGCCGTGCAACACAGGTGCAAGTTCAGGAGCCGTCTGACAGCTGCCTTCGAGAAGCGGCCATCGAAACCGTACGGCAATGGCGGTTTGAACCGGTTAACCCAAACACTAAGGAATACTGGCGGCTTGGCTTTGAAACGACATTGATTTACCCGGCTAATGAAGCGCCGCGATTTGAAATGTCCGCCAATGATGCGATTAAGCGTTATCCGCCGCGCTACCCGGAGAAATGCTTTTCTAAGGCAAGGCCCGTCGAAGTTGTCTCCGTTGCATTCGATGTGACCGAAGACGGAGTAACGGAAAACATTGCAAGTGTGTTTTCAACCTTTCCTTGCCTGACGAGCGCGGCTGAAGAATCCATAAAAAAATGGGCGTACGCGCGTCGGCTGATCAACGGTCGTTCGTATCCAAGAAAGCAGGTGCATACTGAAATAACCTTCCAACTTGCTGACAACCTGACTGAGGCTAATCGGCGCAACATCGCGAACGCTTTTGTATCCGTTGGCATTGCTTTGGACCGAAAGCTCGATCCGAGAATTGCGCTTGAAAAGATTGCCTTGATTGAAAAAAGATTTGAGAACGAATTGCGTGACAGCGAAAGGGCCACGTTGTTACGCTATCGAGGCGCTGCGAAAATCGACGCCTTAGAGTATCCGAGTGCACTGGAAGACCTTCGCGCCGCCCTCGAGCTTGAAAAGAACAAAACTACGGCAAAGGGCATTGAAAATGTCATCAGCCAACTAGAAGCCGCATTGGCGTCGCCGAATGAGCGCGCACCAAAATAACCCTCAGATATTGAAGCGCAATAAGCGCCTACATAATTACTGACAACCGGCCCAGTCAGTTGCGCTTTAGCCGTAATCTCACCCATCTTGCAGAAGACATCGACTGGCGCGTTTCCTCCCGCATCGCCGTGCTGAAACGCAGCATTGCGCCTTAAGAGCGGGCGTGACAGTTTTGCAGCCGAAGCAAATCTGAGAAACCTCACCGCATATGAAACCCCTCATCTTCGCCATTGGCGGCAAGACGCCGAAAATCCACGAGAGCGCCTTCATCGCGCCGGGCGCCGTTGTTTGCGGCGATGTGGAAGTGCATGAAAACGCCTCGGTCTGGTATGGAT
>JAUHYK010000125.1 GCA_030426465.1 Alphaproteobacteria bacterium | reverse complement strand
TCATTGAAGAGTTCCAGAAAGAAGGCGTTGAGGCGATCGCTGTCTGCCTGTTGCATAGCTACGCCAATCCGTCTCACGAAATTCAAATCGCCCAGCATATTCGAAAGCTCTGGCCGGAAGTGTCTGTGGTCGCCTCGCATGAGATTTCGCGGGAGTGGCGGGAATATGAGCGCACGAATACCGCTGCTGTGTGCGCCTATGTGCAACCAACCACGGAGCAATATCTAGGCAAGCTCGAAAAACGGTTGCAGGAAGATGCGTTCAAGGGCGTGTTCTATGTCATGCAGTCCAATGGCGGCATCGACACTGTGGCGGCGACAAAGAAAACGCCAATTTCCATCGTTGAATCCGGACCGGCGAGCGGGGTGCTTGGCGCTGCGGCGCTCGGCGAAGCCTTGGGCATAAAAAACATTATCGCATTCGATATCGGCGGCACCACCGCGAAATGTTCGCTTATCGATAATGGCGAGGTGTCGGTCACGAGCCAGTACATGATTGAGCGCAGCGAAAAATCCGCTGGCTACCCAATCATGACGCCAGTGGTGGATATTGTTGAGATCGGCAATGGCGGCGGCTCGATCGGCTGGGTAGACGAGCACGGAAAAATGCATGTGGGCCCCCAGAGCGCCGGGGCGGCGCCGGGGCCGGTCGCCTACGGCAAGGGCGGCGTCGAGCCCACGACAACTGACGCAAATCTCATGATGCGCAGGATTAACCCGAATTATTTTATCGGCGGCGAAATCGAGGCGGACATGGCTTCGGTTGAAGCGGCCTTTGCGAAGCTGGGCGCCAGGCTTGGTTTGTCCGCACAGGAAGCGGCGCGCGGTGTGGTCCGGATCGCCAATAACAATATGACGAATGCGCTGAAGCTGGTGTCGATCAACCGCGGCTATGATCCGCGTGACTTCACCATGGTGGCGTTTGGCGGCGGCGGCGCCATGCATGCGACGGCGCTTGCCGCTGAACTGAATATCCCGAAAGTCATCATACCTGCCCATTCCGCCGTGTTTTCTGCCTGGGGCATGCTGATGTCCGATCTGCGCCGCGATTATATTCGCACGCTGCCATGCGAGTTTGTGCCGTCATCCGCACAGCTGGTCAGTGACACCTTTGCAGAAATGGAGCGCGAAGCGGTCGAGGCCTACAAAGCGGAAGGCATCGCTGAAAGCCGCATTCGTCTCGAACGGGCGCTGTCGATGCGCTATCAGGGACAGGAGCATTCGGTTCGCGTGCCGGTAGGGGCGAGCGCTCTGACAGAAGACGATATTGCGTCTGTCATCGAAGGCTTTAGGGCCGCCTATGAGCGCGAATATACCTACAGGCTCGATAACGCTGTTGAGGTCGTCAATTTTTCTATTGTTGCATACGCAAATGTCGACCGTCCGGCGCTTGCTGTTATCGAAGAGGGGCCGGATGCGGAAAAGGCCCTTAAAGGCAGCCGCAGGGTCGATTTCGACAAGGAAGGCACGCTCGATACGGCGATCTATGACCGCAAGCTGCTTGGGCGCGGCTCCGACATTTCCGGTCCGGCGATTATTGAAGAAGCCGGCTCTACGACCGTTGTGTTTCCGGGCCAGCGCGTCACTGTCGATGACTACGGCAATTTACACATAGATATTTAAGGCGAATGATTATGTCTTCAGCCGCACAAAAACTGTCCGCTGATTTTGATCCCATCACGATAGAAATCATTCAAAGCTCGCTATCCGCGATCACGGATGAGATGTTCGCCACCATGCGGCGCACCGCCATGAGTTCAATCATTTATGAAGTGCTCGATTTTGGCGTCGCCCTGTTTAATGAGCGTGGCGAGTTGGCGAGTTCAGGCTCGGGCATTCCCGGGTTTATCGGCATGCTGGAGCCGGGCGTTGCGGCAATCACCAAAAAATTCGACGCCGACGATATCCGCGACGGCGATATCTTCATGTTGAACATTCCCCATCATGGCGGCGTCAGTCACATCAATGATGTTGTGATGGTCTTGCCTGTATTCTCCCATGGGTCGCTGATTGGCTGGCTGGCAAATAAGGCCCACTGGGTCGATCTGGGCGGAGCGTTCCCCGGCGGCATTAGTCCGGACGCCACGGAAATCTATCAGGAAGGCCTTCAGCTTCCCGGGATCAAGGTCATCGACCGCGGCGAGGTCAATCAGGCGGTGCTGGACATTATTCTCATTAACTCCCGTGTTCCGGAAACCACAAAGGGTGATTTCTGGGCCGGCGTCGCCTCCATGCGTGCGGGCCAGAAGCGGTTTCTCAGCCTTGCGGAAAAATATGGCGATGACGCGGTGCGTTACGCCATGACGGATTATCTGGCGCTTGGCGAGAAAATCGCCCGCGCCGCCATGGCTGATTTACCAAAAGGCACATTCACCGCAGAAGAAACCCTGGAAGACGGCCGGGTGATCAAGGCGGCGATCACCATCACCGACGACACGTTCAGCGTCGACCTTCGGGGTAATCCCGCACAAACCAAGACATCGCTGAACTCGTCACGGGATGCTACCTTTGTCGACTGTCAGATGATTTTCAAGGCGATCACCAGCCCGGAAACCTTTGGCAATGCCGGCTCCTTTCGTCCGATCGAGCTGCTGACGGATGAAGGGTCGATCTTCGACGCCAAATATCCGGCGGCGATGAGCATCTATTACGAAACAAGCATGCTGCTTTTCGATCTGTTGTGGAAAGCGCTCGCGCAAGCCATGCCCAACCGATTGACGGCCGGGCATTATGCTTCGATCTGTGGCACCTTTATGGGCGGGCCCCATCCGGAAACAGGTCATGTCCATGGCATTGTTGAGCCGCAACTCGGCGGATGGGGCGCGTCGAAGGAACATGACGGCGTTAATGCGCTTTATACCGGCTATCACGGTGATACGTTCAACGTTCCGGTCGAAGTGACCGAGCAGCGCAACGGGTTGATGGTTGACCGTCTCGCCCTGAATGAAGCGAGCGGGGGAGAGGGCGAGCGTATTGGCGGCAAGGGCATCCTGCTGGATTATCGCATTCTCGCCGAAGACTGGTGGCTGACCATGGCCTATACCCGCTCCGAGACCGGGCCCTGGGGACTGGAAGGCGGCCTGCAAGGCTCAACCAACTACGTGGAAGTCGTCAAGGCGAATAGCGAGCCCGTACGCTATTCGGCCTGCACGGCGATACCGCTGGGCGTCAATGATGTGGTGAAAGTTTACACTGCGACGGGCGGAGGCTATGGCGATCCGAAAAAACGGTCTCGGGAAAAGGTTCTTGAAGACATCAAGAACGGGTATGTTTCCAAGGAGCGAGCAAAAGAAATTTACGGTGTTGACGGCTGAAAGGCCGTGAACCTGAAACGGGAACAATAGCCATGGCGACTGCGCTGATCAAAAATGCGCGAATTCTCGACACGTCTAAGGAGGATGCGAGCGATCCATCAGATATCTACGTCGAGGCCGGACAGATCCGTGAAATCGCCTGCGCCGGCGGCGTCAGCGTATCAAGCGATGTTGTGATCGATGCGGGCGGCCGGTTTGCTTTACCCGGCCTGATCGACTGTCATGCGCATCCATTTCTCGCCGATACAAATCTTGCACGCCTTAACGAAGTTCCACTGACGCTGATGACGGCGCGTGCTGGCAACATCTTGCGCAATATGTTGATGCGCGGGTTCACCACAATTCGCGACGCCGCTGGCGGCGATTGGGGGATCAAACAAGCCGTAGAAGAAGATGAAGTTATCGGCCCACGGATGTTCATCGCCGGGCGGGCTTTGTCGCAGACAGGCGGCCACGGGGACAGCCGGCGCAAGACCGAAGATTCGCATCCCTGCCGCTGCGCTGACGCGCTCGCGATCACCGGGGTGATCGCGGATGGTCTGGATGAAGTCAGAAAGGCGGTTCGCGAAGAACTTCGCCTGGGCGCCGATCAAATCAAGATTTTCGTTTCAGGGGGTGTGTCTTCTCCTCATGATCCGCTGGAATGTGATCAATATTCCCCTGAAGAAATTCGCGTGATTGTTGAGGAAGCAACGCGCCGGAACACCTATGTGATGGCGCATGCCTATGGGGCAAGCGCCATTAAAATTGCGTTGGAGCAGGGCGTTCGCACCATTGAGCACGGCAACCTTATTGATGAGGAGGCCGCCGCGCTGGCTGCGCAAAAAGGCGCTTATGTTGTGCCGACCCTCGTCACCTATACGGTGCTGGAAGAAGAGGGCCGCAAACATGGCTGGAGCAGCGCCATGCTGGACAAGCTTGCGGTTGTGAAAGAGGCGGGCCTCGCCAGCGTCGATATCTGTAAGAAAGCCGGCGTGAAGCTGGGTCTTGGCACTGACCTGTTGGGAGATTCATTTGACCATCAGTCACGGGAGTTTTTGATTCGCGCAGAAATCGAAACGCCGCGCGAAGTCCTACATTCGGCCACCCGTATCAATGCGGAAATTCTCAACCGGACCGGCCAGCTTGGCGAAATCTCGGCGGGAGCGATTGCGGATATCCTTCTTCTCGAGCGCAACCCGTTCGACGATCTTGGCGTGTTGCAGGATCAGGGGGCGCATATGCCGCTGATCATGAAGCGCGGCCAGGTTTACAAAAACACGCTTCAGTAACAGGGCAGGCAATGTACGGCGCGGACGCGAAAGAAACAGGGACGACGCGTCCGGTCGGCGAATGGTTCGAGGATATGCCGGTGACGCGCGCCCACTGGGCTGCGGGGCTTGTCCTGTTTTTCGCCTTCGCCATTGAAGCCTGGGAGATGATGATCATCATTCTCTCATCGGGCGCTATCGGGGCCGGGTTCAATGCGGACGCAAAAGCGGTTGGCGGCCTGATCAGCGCGATTTTCCTAGGCATGATTCCGGGCTCGCTGGTCTGGGGCAAGCTGGCGAACACGCTCGGCCGCAAGAAGAGCCTGTTGGCGAGCATCGGCCTCTATGGAATATTTCCAGTATTGAGCGCGCTTGCGCCGTCGATCGAAATCTTATGGTGGGTCCGGTTTCTCGCCGGATTTGTCTTGTCCGGGGCGCTGGTCGTTACGTTTCCTTTGTTTACGGAATTACTGCCAGTGAAGTCCCGCGGGCGCGGTACGGTCTTTCTTTCCGCCGGATGGCCGGTGGGCACCTTATTGGCGATTGGCGTTACTGCGCTTTTCGTTGACGCCGGATGGCGCTGGACGCTCGGCTTTAGCGCGATCGTGTCGTTCTGGGTGATCCCGATTTATTTTTTCGTTCCTGAATCCGCCTATTGGCTTGTCGAGCGCGGGCGCAAGGCCGATGCGGCCCGCATCATTGAGAAGCTCTCGGGGAAAAGTTTTACAGCCGATGCGCTGGCGGCCTCGTCAGCGGGAGGCGTTCAAACTCCCTTTATCGGTATTTTCCGCCGCGGCGTCATGCGCATTACGATCCTCAATACGGTGATCAATTTTTGTTTCTCCTGGGGTTACTGGGGCATGACGTCCTGGTTGCCGTCGCTGCTTGCGAGAAAAGGATTGAGCGCGCCGGAAGGGCTCGGATTTATCGCGCTTTCTGCGCTTTTCATGTTCCCCGGCTACATGTCTGCAAGTTATTTGACCGGTATTTACGGGCGCAAAAAAATAATGGCCGCCTATGTCGGCCTTGCGACCATAGCCGGGTTCGGGTTCGCCAGCGCCAATTCCATGGTTCAGCTTTATACGTGGAATTTCATGCTGTCCTTCTTCAGTCTCGGCGCCTGGGGTGTCTGGAACACATGGATGGGAGAGATCTACGACACGGCGCATCGCGGCGCCGGTGTGGCGTGGGGCGTCATGTTGCAGCGTGTGGCGAACACGATTGCGCCGATCGCCATCGGCGCGATTCTTGTTTCCGGCACATTCGCCGGCACGGTCGCGTTCATTTCCGTGTTTCTAGCCGTCACCGCGCTGGCGTCGCTCTTCCTGCCGGAGACGGAAGGCAAAAGCCTGACCTGACGATGCGGTATCAGCCTGAATCCTGCGGCGGGTTATCGCCTGCGTATGAGTTGAAAGCCCTAAGATAAGATCCGATCGCTGGAACCAACGCCTGAGCGCGAATGGCTCCTCGCGAGGAACCTCTATCTATATCGCTTGGAAAATGGCTCCCCGAACTGGACTCGAACCAGTGACCCGCTGATTAACAGGCAGCCCCTTTCGTTTTGAATTCAGTAAGATGTCTGTAAACGGGCCGTGTTCAGGGCCAAATTAATTCAATAGGGTATGATGTTGGCGTAAACGGAATCTCTGATACGAGAGCGGAGACTTACTACATCAATTCTCATCAATCTAAGTGAGTAGATTTAAGCCTCATCCATTAAGCAGTAAGCCGCAGAGGCGATTTCATACACCATACGGTCAAGTTCTTTCAGGTCCGACTTGGATAAATTGCTCGTCGCTTCGGCGAAAAATTTACGCCGGGCCGTATGAACGCGACTATGAACTATTTTCCCTTTGGGCGTGAGAGATAGAAGATAGCTGATTTTGTTTGCCGGATTTTGTTTACGCTCCAGATATCCGCTTTGTTCCAGCTGTTTAACCGCGCGGCTAACTTCCGCCCGGTCCACTAAGGCGGCGTTCGAGAGCTCGCTGGCGCTTTGCTGTCCTGAAACCGCAAGATGGGCCAGCACCCGCCACTCCGCCAATGAAATGTCCGCGATCTCGCGAATCTGTTGGTTCGCATGGCGATCCAGAAGCTTGCTCAGCATCAATATGCGGTAGGGAACGTAGTCGGAGCCGAAGGCCCCCCACGTTTCCATGATCTGCTTGAGCGCGTCTTCCTGTTTCATCTCTCATTCCTGGCCTGTCGGATCGAAATCTTCAATAGGGTGTTGATTATTCGTCCAAAAGATGTTGAAATATCAACAACTATTCCTCTGAAAACCAATAGCTCTCGCTGCAAGGTTTCGTTGAGTTATTGAACATGAAAGCGCTTCAACGCGAAATAATTGTCGGGGCCAATGGACAGTACGCCACATTCTTTTCAACCAGAGCTTGAATACGCATTCACCATATCCATTGAGCTCGCCGGCTTGCACTGGATACGGCCGTCAGCCAGAGGCGACGCCCGTGCGGCTATCTATGCGGCGAATGGCACAGTCGAAGGGCCGCGCCTCAATGGCGAAGTGATTCCCATGTCGGGCGGCGACTTTCCATTGCAGCGGCCCAATGGCGTCATTGATTTTGACGCCCGTTATCTATTGAAGGCCGATGATGGCGCAGTGATCTATCTCCAAAACCGAGGATATCGCTGGGCGCGCACTCCGGAGATTGCTGCGAAAATGGCGCGCAATGAAGATGTCTCTACAGATGACTATTACATGCGAGTCACTCCCCAGTTTGATGCGCCGGAAGGGCCGCATGAGTGGCTGACGAAGCATGTTTTCGTGGGCGTGGCGGAGAAAATTCCTAACGCTAATCGCATCCATTATTTCGTCGTCTTGTAGGAGGGGCGGGTGCCGTCATTTCAACCGATCATGCGTCCAGGCGTTGACCCGCATACTGCGCCGAACAAACCGCCTCTGCCGCCGGAAGGGTATCGTCAAGAGAGGCTTGGCGATCTTGTCGTCGATCGCAACCTTCCCGTTTCTCTGCGTGACGGTGTCGTTATCTTTGCTGATGTTTATCGGCCCGCCGGCCAGTTGGGCGAGCAGGATTTACCAACTCTTCTCTCCTGGAGCCCTTATGGAAAGCACGGGCAATCCAATCAGGTGTTCTGGCCGGCCTCGGGCGTCAACCCGGAATGGCTTTCCCCTTTAACGCCATTTGAAGGGCCGGATCCCGCTTTTTGGTGCGCTTATGGTTATGCG
>JAUHYK010000027.1 GCA_030426465.1 Alphaproteobacteria bacterium | reverse complement strand
GCCTCCCGTACACTTTCTGCAAGACTATCCGCAACAATCAAGCACTCACCGGGTTTGGACCACGGCTCGAAACCGAGATCCGATTTCATCGCTTTTACCTGATACAACCCGTATGAAAGCTTCGGTCCGTAGCAGATCGCCCGGTTGCCGGGGATGGTCCAAGGGGTCGTTGTCCAGATGACGACGCTCGTACGTTCGTAGTTCAGCTCCATAGAAGCTTGATCAGCAGCATTGAAATAGTCTTCGGGCAGATCGACAAGATTCACCGGAAACTTAACCCAGATCGTTGTTGACTGATGATCGTGATATTCGATCTCGGCTTCGGCGAGCGCGGTTTGCTCCACCGGCGACCACATCACCGGCTTCGATCCGCGATAGAGCAAGTCCTTGTCGACGAACTTCAACAGCTCATTGACGATGGCGGCCTCGGCGTCAAACGCCATGGTGGTGTAGGGATTGTCCCAGTCGCCCTCGATGCCGTAACGCTTGAACTCGCCGCGCTGGATGTCGACCCACTTCTCCGCATAGACGCGGCAGGCGGACCGGAATTCATTCTTGGAGACATCGCGCTTGGCGCGCCCCTTTTTGGCGAATTCTTTTTCAACCTGCCATTCGATGGGAAGGCCGTGGCAATCCCAGCCAGGCACGTAGTTGGCGTCATAGCCCAGCATCTGCCGTGACCGGACGACGAGATCCTTCAACACCTTGTTGAAGGCGTGGCCCATATGGAGATGGCCGTTGGCGTAGGGCGGGCCGTCATGGAGAATGTATTTGGTCCGGCCCTTCGCGCTCTCACGCAGGCGGTTATACAGGTCCATGGCAGCCCAACGTTTCAGCCATTGGGGTTCGGCCTTTGGCAGGCCCGCACGCATGGGAAACTGGGTTTCGGGAAGGAACAGCGTGTCCTTGTAATCGCGCCCTTCAGAAATCGCGTCTTTCGATGCATCTGGCATCGTCATATCTCTCTTCAAATACGGTTCGTGGAAAGGTCAGGAAGGCCCGGTCCCGGGCGCCTTTGTCAAGCCTTTGAACGGCTTTAGGCGGCCTGGCCTATCCGGGCCGGGGCCAGAGCGGGTGTTGGCGCGCGCCGCGCCGCAATAATGAGGATGCTGCTCAACATGACCGCTTCATATCAGCCGGCATCGCCAAACCCAATAAAAAAAGCGCGCCCCGACCGGGCGCGCTTCCAATCTGTGTATCGGATGATAGCTAGATCAGCTCAAGCCGGTAGACCCGGTTTTCGCTCGCCTCGCAGGACATGGCCCGGGCCCAGCTGTCGCCGCCGCGTTGCGCCCGCACCGTCGCAGTCATGAGGAGAGCGCCGCCGCGATCCTCAACCGTATCTGGCGCATAGGGCGCGGAAATCACGAAGCCACGCTGGCCGAGAGCGCCGCGCGCCTGATCGAGACAGGCGCGATAGGCCGCCGCCGCAGAAATCGCTCGCGGCGCGCGGTCATAACTCGTATCCGGGGTGCGATAGACTGGCGCCGGGTCTACCGGTCCGGCGCCGGCGAGGCCGGTGTCGTCATAGGTCTCATCGCCATAATAGCCGTCATCGTCACCATAATAGGCGCCGCTCTCATAACGGTCGTCATACCGGTCATCATAGCGGCGCTCATCGGCGCGGCCGTCATAATACCCGCTGTCATACGCACGATCACGAGCCCGGCTCTCATAGGCGCGATCGCGGTAATAGCGATCTTCATAATACCGGTCTCTGGCGCGATCTTCGGCGAGTTCATTGAGGATAATGGCCCCGCCAATGACGCCGAGAGCGATCGCGGCGCCCTTACCGCCACCGTGACCGCCATGGCGGTGATGTCCGCGATGGCCATGGTGATACCCTTTGGCGAAGGCGGGCGCTGCTACGCCAAAAGCAAGGCTCGCCGCAGCGAGAGAAAGAATAAGTTTGCGAGCCATAAAGCCTCCGAACGAACCCCGCCGGAAGAGATGCGGGGAAACTGAACCATGACGCCATTTTGTCGTGGTTTGTGTCGAGAATGAGGCAAAACCCATGCCGCGCGCGCACATCCCCGCGAGCGAGGATTAACCGAGCCAACTATCCAAGGATGGCCCGCGCCTTCACGCAATCATTGGCGATCTGGGCTTTCAGCTCATCGAGCCCGTCAAATTTCTTCTCATCGCGCAGAAACGCCGCGAATGAGACGTCGATCTCCTTACCGTAAAGATCGCCGTCGAAATCGAACAGATAGGTTTCGAGCAAGGGCGCGCTGTCGCCAACGGTGGGACGGCGGCCAAAATTGGAAACGGAGCCATAGGTCGTCCCGCCCACTTTGGTGCGGGTGGCGTAAACGCCCTTGCGCGGCTCAATCAACTCGCCAAGCGTCAAATTCGCCGTCGGAAAACCAATCGTGCGGCCCACCTTGCGGCCCTCAGTGACTACGCCCGTCACGGACCAGTCACGCCCCAGCATCGCAGCAGCGCGTTCGACGGCTCCCTCCTGCAAGGCGGCGCGCACCGCGCTGGAGCCGAATTTCTCCGTATCCGGAGTTTCCGCCAGAATATCTGCGAGCTTCACCTTCAGCCCCACCGCCTCGCCGAGGGTTTTCAGCGCTTCGCCGTCGCCGGCGCGCCCTTTACCGAACCGGAAATCAGCGCCAGTGACAACGCCCGCCAGACCGAGCCGGCCTTTCAGCACATCCCTGACGAACACCTCTGGAGTCATGGAGGCAAGCGCCTCTTCGAAAACAAGGACGAAAATCTCTTCGGCGCCGGCGGCGCGCAACAAGGCGTCACGCTGTTCCGGCAGGGTCAAAAGAAACGGCGGATCATCGGGACGGAAATACCGCCGCGGATGGGGGGCGAATAAAACCGCGCCCGCCGCCGCGCCATGAGCCTTTGCGAACTCTTCTGTTTGTTTCAGCAGATATTGATGGCCGCGGTGAACGCCGTCAAAATTCCCGAGCGCGGCAATGATGTTTTTTCCACCTACCATTGCAGCGCCTCTGCAACGCCCTTGGCGTGAAGCCCCGCTTCCTCAAGCTTGGCGGCGACGGCGTCAGCGTCGCGCGCGCCTTCATGAACGCCGCCAGCCCCGGCGATCATGAGGACATCTATGTTCTGATTGTTGGCGCCTTGAATATCGGTCTTCAGGCCGTCGCCAACCGCGAGAATGCGGGCGGTGTCAGTGGGGCCACGGAGTGTTTCGACCCGTTTCAAAGCAAGATCGTAAATCGGCGCATGGGGCTTGCCGCCATAAACGACCTCACAACCAAGTTCTTTATAGATCTCGGCAAGCGCGCCCGCGCACCAGATCAACCGCCCGCCCCAGTTCACGACAATATCGGGATTGGCGCAGATCATGGGCAAGCCCCTCGCCGCCGCGCGCGCCAACAGCTCGCGATAATCATCCGGCGTTTCATGGGCGTCGTCCTCCATCCCCGTGCAGATGATGAACGCCGCGTCTTCCAGAGGCTGAAAATCAATATCAAGACCGTCAAACAGGGGATCGTCCTTGGCGGGACCAAGACGAAAAGCCGGCGCCGGCAAACGCGCTTCAATCGCTGCACGCGTCGCATCGCCCGACGTCACAATGTCGTCCCAGGCGTCTTTCGGCAGGCCGATCCGGTCAAGCTGCGCCGGAATCACAGAGGATGGGCGCGGCGCATTGGTGAGAATAATCACCGGCCCCCGCGTTTCGCGAAACCGGGTTAGCGCTTCCGCCACACCGGGAAAAAGCGTGACGCCGTCATGAATAACGCCCCAGGCATCGCACAAGAGCGCGTCATAACGCTCGGCGACGGATTCAAGGGAGGAAATGACGGCGATATCGCTCATAAGGCCCAAGGCCGATAAGGCCGATGCGCCTGGCGGTCAAGCGCCCGACCCACCGGCTGCAAAACGCCGCCGATTTTCCGAGATCGGATCCTCGCCGACGCGTTCGCACCAATCCTCCGCCGCCTGGGGATCGGTAAAGATACGCGCAGACCAGTTCGTGCGGTTGATAAGCTCGAGATAGACCTGCAGGGCCTCGTCAAAACGATCGTCGAGGACAATAAAAGCGACCCTGACCAGCGGCGTTGAAATACTCGCTGCGCCATCGATCGCCGCGGTCAGCTCCTGGTCGTGAACCGGAAAGTCGAGCCGGGTCACCTCGCGCAGATCGATGAGTTGAAACATGGCGCGGTCCGAACGCGCATCGCCGTAAAACTCGGCGTCGGCCAGCCTGGTTTCCGCCGCTGTCACATCGCCATAATAACGCCAATGAACGCCGCGATCGCTCCAGGTGGTTTCATATGGCATTGCAAAGCCTCCCGAAACCTCAGGATGCGGCCGCCAGTTCCGTCACATTCGCCGCCGGACCATCCACGAGAAGATAATCGCTGGCGATGCGCGGCGCGCCGAACAGTGCGCCTTGGCCGTAGTCGATGCCGAGTTTCAAAATCTCAGGCATCTGTTCTTCGTATTCGACCTTTTCGACGATCAGGTCGATTTCATTGTCGACGAGCGCTTTCTTGAAGGCGCGAATGCGCGCCTGGCCCACATCGCCCTTGCAGCTTTCGCTCAAGAGAAGCGCGCCTGACGCCTTCACATAACGGAAATTCTGTTCACGCAACGCCGTCCAGTTGAGATCGAAGCGACGAATATGATCCACCGAAAAGGAGAAGCCCCGGTCAGCGACAAGACGAAGGTTTTTCTTCACCCGGTCATGCATCATCTCAACGGCCGGATAGGTGAATTCAAACACAAGCCGCTGGGCGAGATCTTCATTGGCGTCGAGGTAATCCGTGAAGCGTGTGAAGAAATCAACGTCGTAGATCGTCGCCGGCGAAATGTTGCAGAAAATGCGGTAATGCGCGCTTTGGGGCCCAAGCTGACGCAACGCCTGGACCGAGCGCAATAAAATCATGTTGTCGATAACGCCGATGCGATTGGCGCGTTCCGCGGCGTCAATATAATCCGCTGGCTTGATGACCCCGCCATCTTCATGGCGCAGGCGTGAGAACGCTTCAAAGCAGCGCATCTTGCGCTGGGGCAGGCTGACGATCGGCTGCAGATAGAGATCTACACGGTCGTTTTCGATAGCGCTTTTCACGCAATCAAGCGCCTTGGCGTCAGCTTCATCGATGGAAGAAACAGGTTCGAATTCCAGCGAGGGAGGTGTTTTCGCGGGAGATGGCCGGAAACGATTAACGAGATTGCGCAACAGTTCAATTTCCTGTTGCGCCCGGGAAAGAGCAAAGCCTGCGCGGGCATGCAGGATCAACGTCACCACAAGCGCGGCGGCAAGCCAGATCTCAAGGTCCGGTTTGAAATTCGCCCGGATCGCCGCCATCAACAGAAAGGCGCCAGCCGCCCCGGCGGCAAACAGCACCGCAGCGCAATAGCGTGAACTTTTCTGACGCAGATTCATCTTGGCGCCCCGCACTTTCATTCCCATACGTCGCCCTCCCCGATCGCGACTAAGGAAACAGTTTTAGGAAAACACTCTAAAAAAGCGCTTAAGATTAGCCCCGGTTCAGGACATGACCGGCAAGATGAGACACAAAAAAGCCCGCCAGGCGTGGCGCCTGGCGGGCTTTCGGTTGACGCTTTAAGACCGCGTTAACTGTTGAACTGGCTGTCGATAGGATCGATGACAATTTCAACCCGGCGATTGGCCGCGCGACCATACTCTGTGGAATTGTCCGCTATCGGATGAGTTTCGCCATATCCAACCGCCTGAAGACGGGCGGGCGCAACGCCTTGCGAGGCGAGATAGTTGGAAACGGAAAGCGCGCGCCGCTCGGACAGGGCCTGGTTATAGGAGTCAGAACCCGTGGAATCGGCGTGACCGTAAACGCTGACCGAGGTCTTTTTATATTCCTTCAGAACGATCGCCACGGAATTCAACGTCTCGTAAAAGCCTGGCGTGATATCCGACTGGTTCACTCCGAAGGTGATGTCCGACGGCATGTTAAGAATGATATTGTCGCCCTGGCGCGTTACCGAAACACCCGAATTGGCGAGCCTCTCGCGCAGCTTCGCCTGCTGGCGGTCCTGATAGACGCCAATTCCGACGCCCGTGGCCGCGCCGACGCCAGCGCCGATGATGGCGCCTTTCTTGGCGTCGCCGGCGATTGCGCCGACAATCGCGCCCGCCGCCGCGCCGGCGCCTGCGCCCGCCGCGCCTGACGTCACCGTCCGGCTGGCGCGCTTTTCGCCTGTGTAGGGATTGGTGGTGCAGCCGACCGCGAAGACCGCGACCGACGCAAGAATTAGCATTTTCCGCATTGCTGTTGTTCCTTTCAGCGTTGCATTGACCCTATCGTCCGGGCAGCCTCGCGCCCCCCGTCCGGCCCTGAAATATCGCCCGGAATATGGGCTGATTGAGGGCGCTCCGCCATTAAAAACAGGTAAGTAGGATAAAAGTTTCCCCCCATCCTCGAAACAATTGTCAGCAAACATAAATCTTCTCTGGAGCCTCGCCCCCTTGACGGTTCCACCCCACGCTCCTAAATCGCTGCTAGCACTCGCTTGGAGTGAGTGCCAGCAGGCGCTCAGCCGCCTGTTTATTGGATTAACCTGTTGTTTTTATTCAAAAACACAGCCTAGGGAGACCTCAATCATGGCTTTTCGGCCTCTCCATGACCGCGTACTGGTCCGCCGCATCGAAGAAGACCAGAAAACCGCGGGCGGCATCATCATCCCCGACACCGCCAAGGAAAAGCCCCAGCAGGGCGAAGTGGTCGCTTGCGGCTCAGGCGCGCGCGGCGACGACAATGAAATTGTCCCGCTCGACGTTAAGGCAGGCGACAAGATTCTGTTCGGCAAATGGTCCGGCTCAGAAGTGAAAATCGACGGTGAGGATCTTTTGATTATGAAAGAATCCGACATCCTCGGGATCATCGATTAACCCTCAGTACACAGACTTAAGGAGAAGCATCAATGGCTGCCAAGGAAGTCAAGTTCGACGTCGATGCGCGCGATAAAATGCTGCGCGGCGTCGATATCCTCGCCAACGCGGTGAAAGTGACGCTCGGCCCGAAAGGCCGCAATGTCGTCATCGACAAATCGTTCGGCGCACCGCGCACGACGAAAGACGGCGTAACCGTCGCAAAAGAGATCGAGCTTGAAGACAAGTTCGAAAATATGGGCGCCCAGATGGTGCGCGAAGTGGCGTCGAAAACCAACGACGAAGCCGGCGACGGCACCACGACCGCAACTGTTCTCGCCCAGGCAATCGTCAAAGAAGGCGCAAAAGCTGTCGCCGCCGGCATGAACCCGATGGATCTGAAGCGCGGCGTCGATCTCGCCGTGTCGAAAGTCATCGAAGACATCAAAAATCGCGCGACGAAAATCGCCTCTTCTTCCGAGATCGCCCAGGTCGGCACGATTTCCGCCAATGGCGAAAAAGAAATCGGCGAAATGATCGCACAAGCGATGGAAAAAGTCGGCAACGAAGGCGTCATCACGGTTGAAGAAGCCAAGACGGCTGAAACCGAACTCGACGTCGTTGAAGGCATGCAGTTCGACCGCGGATACCTGTCGCCTTACTTCATCACCAACGCCGACAAGATGATTGCGGACCTTGAAGATCCGTACATCCTGCTGCACGAGAAAAAACTCTCGAATCTGCAATCCATGCTGCCGCTTCTGGAAGCTGTGGTTCAGTCTTCGCGTCCGCTGCTGATCATTGCAGAAGACGTTGAAGGCGAAGCGCTGGCGACCCTCGTCGTCAACAAGCTCCGCGGCGGTCTGAAAATCGCAGCCGTAAAAGCGCCGGGCTTCGGCGATCGCCGCAAAGCGATGCTCGAAGACATTGCGATCCTCACCGGCGGCCAGGTCATCTCCGAAGATCTCGGCATCAAGCTTGAAAATGTCGGCCTCGACATGCTGGGCACAGCCAAAAAAGTCACGATCAACAAAGACGACACCACCATCGTCGACGGCGCTGGCGAAAAAGCGGACATCGAAGCCCGCACCAGTCAGATCCGTAAACAGATCGAAGACACAACCTCCGATTACGATCGTGAGAAACTTCAGGAACGTCTGGCGAAACTCGCCGGCGGCGTTGCCGTGATCAAAGTCGGCGGCGTGACGGAAGTTGAAGTGAAAGAACGCAAAGACCGCGTCGATGACGCGCTCAATGCAACCCGTGCGGCTGTCGAAGAAGGCATCGTTCCGGGCGGCGGCGCCGCTCTCCTTTACGGCTCAAAAGCGCTTGACGGTCTTGAAGGCGACAACGCCGACCAGACTGCGGGCATCAACATCGTGCGCCGCGCTGTTCAGGCTCCGATCCGTCAGATCGTCAAAAACGCTGGCGGCGAAGGCTCGATCGTTGTGGGCAAGTTGATGGAGCAGGAAAGCTACAAGTTCGGCTTCAACGCTCAGACCGACGAATATGTCGACCTCATCGCGGCCGGCATCGTCGACCCGGCGAAAGTCGTGCGCACAGCGCTTCAGGATGCGGCCTCTGTCGCCGGCCTCCTGATCACCACCGAAGCCATGATCGCCGACGCGCCAAAGAAAGAAGGCGCCGGCGGCGGCATGCCTGACATGGGCGGCATGGGCGGCATGGGTGGAATGGGCGGCATGATGTAAGCCGGCTTTCCAGCCACAAATTCAGTAGCGTAAGAAAAAGGCGGTCCCGCAAGGGCCGCCTTTTTTGCAGCGCACCCATACCCGTTAAACGGGAATTACAGGCGCCGTTATTGCGCGCCGCCCCTCTTTTGCTAGTCTCCCGGCGGGGCATTCAAGGCGGGGCAGACATGACACTATTCTTGCGCGCGGCGCAGACGGCGTTTCTTTTCTCTTTCATCATCGCGAAAACGGCTTTTGCACAAGACGCGCAGCCGGCGGACATCACCGCCGATCTGGCGGAAGCCCCGGCGCAAGAGAGCGCCGCCGCCGAAAACGAAACCCCCGATTTATTCGCCAGAGACACATTCCGCCTGCGCACTGTCATCTGCCCATTTAAAGGCGCCGTCGATTACAAGCCGGGCGAAATCTCCTGCAGCCTCTTGGAGGTGCCGGAAAATCGCGAAAAATCCCGCTCGCGCATGATCGAACTCAGCATCATCAAGCTGCACGCAAGACAGCCGGATGATTGGGATGCGGAAGAAAAAGGTGAGTGGAAAAAGCGCGAAGACCCGATCATTTATCTCACCGGCGGACCCGGCGCGAAGGCGCAAGGCTATGTGAACCGGTTCAAAGATCATGGCATCCGCGATGCGCGCGATCTTTATATCCTTGAGCAGCGCGGCATCGGCTGGTCGGCGGATTTCTGTCAGGACTATTCATTGTTCGATCCGGCGGCGGCGAATACGCCGGATTGGGAGACCTATCAACAGGCTGGCCTCGAAGCGATGGAGGCTTGTTTCGCAAAGGCCAAGGCCGCACGCGTCGACCTTTCCGGATACTCCACCGTTGAAAACGCCCGCGATGTTCACGCGCTGCGTCAGGCGCTCGGCTTTGAGCAATGGAACGTCTGGGGCATTTCCTATGGCTCGATCCTCGGTCAGGCCTATCTGAAAGAAGACCCGGAGGGCGTTCGCGCCGCCGTTATCGACGCGATCGTTCCCTTACAACAGGACATTACGTTCTTTCATATCGCACGCCATTACGACCGTGTGCTGACCATGCTGGAAGACGCTTGCAAGGAAGACAGCGCCTGTGCACGCGATTTTCCTGACCTCGTCGAACGCTACAAGAATGCAATCAAGAAAGTCGCGGCGAGCCCGATTGAGCTAGACGCACTGGATGAGGAGCTTTTTCCGAGCGGAAAGGCCTATTTCTTTCATGACCTGATCGGCGGTGCGCCTTTCTCGCTCTTTTACGAACAGAAAAATTATCCTTCGCTTCCCGCCTTCATCTCTGCGTTGACACGCATGGTTGAAGAAGAAAACTATGATGCGCTGCGTATCGTCACCGCTGGCGGCGGGGGCGACGGCTTCCAGATCAGCCAGGGAATGTACAACGCCATCGCCTGCAATGACGGCTGGGCGCCCGGCATCCGCAAATCATTTGAAGAAGACGGGCTTGATCACCCTGTTCTTTCGATGATCTTCGGCGATCCCTCGCTCGCCGACGAGCAGGCGAAAATCTGCAAGCGCTACGGCGCAGACGCACGTCCGGCGGAAGAATATCTGCCGGTGGAAACAAATATCCGCACGCTTCTGGTGGAGGGCGCCATGGACCCGATCACGCCGCCGCCGCTGGCGAAACTCATCCTTCCCGGCTTTTCAAACGGGACCTATGTTGAGTTCGCCTATGCGGGCCACGGGCCGACACGCTCGGTCAAATGCGCCGGTGAGTTCCTGACCAAATTCTATGACGACCCTGAAGGTGAGCTTGACCTGTCTTGTCCCGAAAGCATGGAGCGGCCGGAGTTTTCTGACCCGCTGTTCGCGACGAACGGGCTCACCAATCTCGCGGTGATGTTCACAGAAGACAAAAAATCCATCGCCTTTCCGGTAATCTGGATCGGCCTCGCCGCGGTGATCTTCGTCTTCGGCGCCATTGTTTACACAATCTCGCCTGTCGCGCGCATCATCAACCGCTCGGGCGCCATGGCAACGGGCGGAGCGCGCATCGTCGCCTGGCTCACGGCGCTCGCCGGCGCGGGCTCTATTGGCGGGATCGCCGCCGGCGTGGCCATGGCGGCGCAGGAAAACGCGCTTCTGTTGCTGACCGGCCTGCCGGGCTGGACAAAACTCGCAGCGCTCGCGGGTCTCGTCGCCGGACCGCTTGGGATCTTGCTGTTATGGCTCACCATTAAGGCCCGGATGAACACGCCTCTGCCCATCGGCGTGAGCCTTGGCCTTTTGCTCACGGGTGCAGCCGGCGTCGCCCTCGCCGCCTGGATTGCGGTATGGGGCTTCCTGCCTTTCTAAGACAGGACGAGAACTTGGTGCGTGAAAAAGGCGGCGCTTTTGAGCCGCCTTTTTCCTTGCCCCGCCGGGCGCATAAAGGCAGAAGGCGGGCAAAGGAGCCGACCTATGCTCGCTGATATCCTGCCTGCCTTCACTACAGCCTTTGTGACGCTTTTCATCGTCATCGATCCGATTCTGGTGACGCCGATTTTTGCGTCCGTGACGAAACACGAAGCGCCGCGCGAGCGGCTGCGCATCGCGTTCATGGCGGCACTTTATTCGGTCGGGATCTTGTTGGCCTTCGGCTTTGCGGGGAATGCGACGCTGCATCATCTCGGCGTCACGCTTGACGCTTTCCGCGCAGCCATGGGGATTATTCTTTTCATCATGGGCTTTCGGATGTTTTTCGATCCGGACTCGGAAACCCAGGCGAAAACGCCGGGACCCAAAGCCTCCGCCCGGGACAATATCGCTTTCTTCCCGCTGGCGATGCCGATGCTCGCCGGACCGGGCGCCATCGCGACTGTCATGCTGCTCATGGGGCCCGGCGTCAGCGGAGTCGACAAGACCGCGACGATCGCCGCCATGGTCATTGTACTGATTATCGCGGTTTGCATGATGGCGTTTGCAAGCCGCATTGGCGACGCGCTCGGACGCACAGGCATGAACGCCATTACCCGTATTCTGGGCATGCTCTTGATGGCGCTGTCGACGCAATATGTGTTCGACGGCGTACGGGTCGGCATTCTGGAAAAGATCAGCGCGGGCTAATCCGCCTTAGCGGGAACTGGCGCCGTAAGTCATCGTTGCGCCGCTATAGTTTGCGCCGGAACCGTCCCCGGTGCACACAAAGCGCGAAACGCGCGGGACTGCGCCCTTGCGGCAGCGGGTTTCAATATCGGAAAGTCCCCGGTCACAGGCCCTAGCGACATTCGCGCCTTCGGGCCAATCGGAAAAACTGCGCCAGTTGATCGAGGCCTGGAGGCTAATGCCGCAGAGCTGTTCCGTAAAAGCCGCCTCGCGTTGAAGCGCCTCTTCGTGCGCCTCCTGAGCGCGCATCTCTCGAAGAGACTGGGCCATCGCCGCCGTTGGCGCCGCGCATAAAAAACCGGCGGCGACCAGCAGGGCGCGTGTCCGGAATATGCCTTTTGCGTGCATCATGGGCGCAGTCTTCCCTCTCATTGCGGCTGTTTTAAGACCGAAAACTGCGAAATTCATAAACAAAATGCGGGAAAAAGAGGCCCCTTACAGGGTTTCTTCCAGATAGCGGGCGACTTTCCCCGATGATGGGCGCCCGCTGAGGTCCTGATTTGGCACATAGAGAATTTCAAGGACGGAGCCGTTCAGCGCAACGCCCGGCGCTGAGCCCGGCAGAAAAGCGATCCGGCGAATGCGCTCGGCGATGACCCGGGCGCCGATCGCGTCGTCGGCGACCATGGCTAGCCCTTTGGCCGCGGTCAGCACCGCGTCCGACAACACCGCGGCATTATCGCCCTCGGCGCGGCGGCCGGCGCTGACGTCAAAGAAAATCGGCGAGCCGATGATGGCGCTTAATTGTGCGGACGCGCCCTGCGCACGACGAAGCGCCGCATCATAATCTTCATAGACAAGCGTCAACGGACGATCATCGCCAAAGGATTTCGACGCCGCAACACCCTGACGCTCGCCCGGCCAGAATACCGTCGCGCCGCCATAGGCCGCAATTCTGAGCAGGGTCTCGCCCTCTGCGGTTTTGTATATGACATCGCCGCGCGGTCCGCGCGTCGCGCTTAACAGGTGGATTTCCGGCGCCGGGCCTGCGGCGTCGAGAACGCAATCAAGGCGCGTGTCTTCCGATGAGCACAAAAACCGGACGCGCGCGCTGGCGCCATGTTCCTCAAAAAGAAAGCTGCGGTCATCACTCGCCAGCACATATCGCTCCACGGCGCGCGCCGGACCATATTCACCGGCGCGGTCGCTGCGCTTGCCGACAAGCGCGGAAAACGGATTGTCCGAACCCTGAGCGAGTTTGAGCAGGGGGCTTTCCTGCGGACCGCTTTGGGCCGCCGCGTCTGCGATAAAGCTAGATGCAAACAAAAGACTCGCCGCCATTATCAATGGGGCGATGACAAAAGCGGCAAGCCGCGCCATCCAAGAGCCGCCCCGGCCGGGGCCCGTTATGTTCATGGTCAAAATCTAGCCTGCGAATTTGGTGAAAAAAGGGCCCCGCAAGCAATTTTCTGCCTCGGAGCCCTTTCATAAATCAAGACCTTACAGTCTCAGGCGGCGATATATTGGCCGCCATTGGCCGTCAGCACCGCGCCAGTGATAAAGCCCGCCTTGTCATCGGCGAGGAATGCGACGCAATCGCCAATCTCACCGGCTTCCCCGAGGCGGCCCACTGGAATCTGGGCGGTGATTTTTTTCAACGCTTCTTCCGGCATCGCCGCAACCATCTCAGTGGCGATATAGCCCGGCGCCACCGCATTGACCGTCACGCCTTTGAAAGCGCCTTCCTGGGCCAGCGCCCGGGTGAAGCCGATCATGCCCGCCTTCGCTGCGGAATAGTTCGTCTGGCCCATCTGGCCTTTCTGACCATTGATCGAGGCGATGTTGACGATGCGCCCGAAACCGCGGTCGCGCATGCCCGGAAAAACCTGATGGGACATGTTGAAGACCGAATCGAGATCCGCGCGGATCACCTGACCCCATTGTTCAGGGCCAATCTTGTGAAACATCCCGTCACGGGTGATGCCCGCATTGTTGACGAGAATATCGGTCGGGCCTTGCGCTGCCTCGATTTCCGCGACGCCAGCCTTGCACGCTTCATAGTCGCCAACATCCCATTTAAAAACGTTGACGCCGGTTTCTTCCTTGAACTTCGCCGCCGCTTCGTCATTGCCGGCATAGGTCGCGGCGACATTGCAACCCTTATCCTTCAACGCCAGACAAATTGCGCGGCCGATGCCGCGGGTCCCGCCAGTAACAATTGCGTTCCTACCCATTTTGTTTCTCCCGATATTTTTTATCTGCTCTCAACGCCACCCATCAACCCGGCTTTAGCGTTCGACGCAAAGCGCAACGCCCATGCCGCCGCCGATGCACAAGGTCGCGAGACCTTTCGACTTGCCTGAGCGTTTCAGCTCATAAAGCAACGTTGTCAAAATGCGCGCGCCCGATGCGCCGATGGGGTGGCCGATCGCAATGGCCCCGCCATTAACGTTCACTTTCGCAGCATCCCAGCCAAGCTCTTTGCCGACGGACAACGCCTGCGCCGCGAAAGCTTCATTGGCTTCGATCAGATTGAGATCGTCAAGGGACCATCCGGCTTTTTGCAGCGCAAGACGCGTCGCCGGCGCCGGGCCGATGCCCATGATCGAGGGGTCAACGCCGCAATGCGCCCAGGACGCGATAGCGGCAAGCGGCTCGAGCCCGCGCGCCTTCGCCTCATCCTCCGACATCACCACCAATGCTGCGGCGCCGTCATTGAGACCGGAAGCGTTGGCGGCCGTCACTGTGCCGCCATCGCGTTTAAAAGCAGGCTTCAGTCCGGAAATACCGTCAAGCGTCGCGCCGGCGCGGATATACTCATCCTCGGCGAAAACAATATCGCCTTTGCGGGTCTTGATCGTGACCGGCGTGATTTCCTCTTCAAACTTGCCTTCCAGCTTCGCTGCTTCCGCCTTGTTCTGGCTGGCGACAGCAAAGACGTCCTGCTCTTCGCGCGTGATCTGGTATTTCTCAGCGAGATTTTCGGCCGTCATACCCATGTGATAATCATTATAAACGTCCCAGAGGCCGTCGGTGATCATCGTGTCGGCGAAGCTTTTCGGCCCCATTTTCTGACCGTCGCGCAGATGCGCCGCATGAGGCGACAGAGACATATTCTCATGGCCGCCGGCGACCACCACAGACGCATCGCCCAGCCGCACCGCCTGCGCCGCCATGGCGACAGCGCGAAGGCCTGAACCGCAGACCTGGTTGATGGTCATGGCCGGCTTTTCCTGATCGATCCCGGCGCCGATAGAGGCTTGCCGCGCCGTATTCTGCCCCTGCCCCGCCTGGAGGACATGGCCCATAACTGTCTCATCCACGTCGCCGCCGGAAAGGCCGGCGCGGCTGAGAGCCGCAGCAATCACGGTTTCACCGAGCTTGGCCGCCGGAACGGACGCCAGACTTCCACCGAAAGACGCAACACCTGTTCGCGCCGCCGAAACGATAACCGCCCTCGTCATAGGAGCCTCCTGACCTGAATTTATGCGCCCAATAGCGGGAGAGCCTCCTGCCCGTCCCGCCCTTCAAACGCGAAGGGTAAACAATCTCAATGGCTTAATGCCGCGAAAACTTGTGGTTAACGCGTATGCAAACCTTATTTTCATGCTATAGCAGGATTAGCAAGCGCACAAAATCACTGCGCCGCAGCGCCGCATCATTTCTGCAGCGCGGTAAGGCGAAGGGAGGGCAAAACATGTCAGAAAAATCAAAAGGCCGGGGCAGAGCCGAAGGCGAACCGGTCGTCATCAAAAAATACGCGAACCGTCGGCTCTACAACACGGCGACGTCATCTTACGTGACGCTCGATTTCCTCGCGGAGATGGTGAAGGAAGGCGAAGACTTTGTCGTCTTCGACGCAAAGTCCGGCGAAGAAATTACGCGCTCAGTGCTGACTCAAATTATTTTTGAAGAAGAAAGCAAGGGCCAGAATCTTCTTCCCATCCAGTTCCTGCGCCAGTTGATCAAGTTCTATGGCGACAGCCTGCAAAGCTTTGTGCCGTCCTATCTTGAAATGAGCATGGATGCGTTTTCACGCAATCAGGAAGAAATGCGCGGCCGCATGCGCGACGCTTTTGGCGGCGCGCCTGGCTATATGATGTTCGAGGAAAGCGTCCGCAAAAATATGGAGCTTTATGAGCAGGCGATGAAAATGTTTTCACCGCTCGGCCCGTCTTACACGCCCCAACGCGGCGCCGCAGCGCCGAAAAAAGAAGCTGAAAGCGATGACGACATCAATGCGTTGAAAAACCAGGTCGCCGCGCTCCAGCGCAAACTCGACAATCTTGAAGGCGGCGGCGAGTAACCCCGAATCCGGCGTTACGACTGACGGCGTTCGGCCCGTTGCGGCGCTTCATTTGGAGCGCCGTCGGGCAGCCAGTCCGGATTGGTTTCCGGCTTGCCGATCAGGAAGCCCTGCAGATAGTCAACGCCGAGACCTTTGAGAAGCATCGCATCCGCTTCATTGTCGACCCATTCGGCGACCGTTTGCATGCCGAAATTGCGGGCGAGGTCGAGTAGCGTCCTGACAAAAAGCTGGTTCTCGCGCGAGGAGGAAACGCCGGTGACGAAGGACCCGTCGATCTTCAGAATATCGATATCCATCGCTTTGAGGTTGCGGAAAGACGTGTAGCCGGCGCCAAAGTCGTCAATGCCGAAAGAGCAGCCGAGGCGTTTGATCTCGGAGACGAATTCAATTGAGGCGTCGATCGAGTCGATAACTTGCGTTTCCGTCAGCTCAACCGTAATGCGCCGAGTGAATTCCTGATTGGCGCGCAGCAGCGCGATATAGCCTTCGGCCCAGACAAAATCCTTCACCGTCTCCATGGAAATGTTCACATTGAGATGGATGTTGGGATTGACGGCGAGTGTGTTGAGCGCAAGCTCAAGTACGCGGCGGTCGAGAAGGTGGACAAGACCGAGGCGCTCCGCAGCCGGAATAAATTCCGGCGCTGGAATGTTCTGGCCGTCATCGCCGCGCATCCGGATCAGGCATTCGAATTTCTTTGGGGTCTCGTCAAGATCGGAGACAATCGGCTGGAATGCGAGCCGCACGCGGCGCTCATTGAGCCCTGTGAGGATCACGTCCGACATATGCGTATTGCGGCGGCGCATGGAGACGACGTCGGTCTTGTCGGTGAACGCCGACCAGCTCGATTTGCCAATGCGTTTCGCAGCATCGAGCGCGGCTTCCGCCCGGGTCATCGCGGCGTTCGAATTGTCGGCCTGTTGCGGCAGGCTGACGGCGCCAAGACAGATGGAGGCGGCGATGACGCCGCCTTTGGTTTCGATAACGCTTTCGCGCACCACATTGAGGAGACGAACACAGATCTGGCGCAGACGGTCAGGATCGGTGTCGGCGATAATGACGCCAAACTTGGTGCCGGCGACACGGCCGATGCAATCATCGGGACCAAGGATGCTGGCGAGCCGCATGCCCACTTCTGCAATGACTTTGTCTGCGGCTTCAAATCCGAAATCGGAGTTGACGGCGCCGAGATCGTCAATCCCCGCCATCAGATAGGCGCCCGCTGTTCCGCCTGAAACCATGCTGGCGATTTTTGCATCAAGCGCCTTTTTAAGATGGCTGCGGTTGAGATGGCCTGTAAGCTCATCATTGACCGCGAGCCAGGATAGCTGCTCGTCGCGGCGCTTGCGGGTCTCGATGGAGCGAATGACGCTGATCAGGCGGCGGCTCGCGCCTGCCCCAATCCAGCCGCCGCGTTCCTCCACCCAGTGACCGTCGCCGCCATCGCGCTTTAATTGATATTCACAAGCATAGCTCGTGCGCTCGCCCGCAAAGGCGGCAATGCGCATTTCGTCTTCTTGACCATAAATGCGAGCGGAAAAGGCGTCTCCCGTCGCGGCGACCTCATCACGCGCAACACCGAATATCCGCGCAGCGGCTTCATCGTCCGACCATTTCAGGCTGCCCGCCGCCGGGTCGAATTCGAACATGGTCTGAAGGCCACGATCGGAGGCGTCCCCTTCCTGCGGCGCGACAGAAATCGCGGCCGAGGCTTGAGGCTCACCCTCTTCAGGCGCCTTGCCGGCATCAGAATTCGCTTGAAAGAACGCCTTAGCGTTATCGGCCATTAAACCCACTCGCATATTTACGAAGGGACCTTAGACCCAAAGCCGTAAATAAAATTTGAAGCGTGAGAGCGGTAAATCAGGAACCCGATAGCGGCGAGGGCCATTTTGCCCCGAAACCCGGTGTGGCGCCGAACTTGCTCCGAAACCGGGTATGCAACCGGTTCTTAACCTTCCCGTTCTCGCCCGCCGCCCAGCGCCGCTGGTGCGCGCTGTCGCCCCGGTAGAAGCGACCCGTGTCATCCTCGCGACCGACACACGCCGCGCAGAGCCGCCCCGACTGCTTAACGCTGGCCAGTCTGACACCGATAAGGTTTACGGACACGTCAAAACGCTTGCGTCCCATAATGGGCCACAAGCGCTTGATGTTTACTTCTAAGTTTTCCGCCTTAGTCGAGACGTGACATCAGCTAAGCTGATACGCCGCCGCCCACGGAAAGATCCCGGCGCGCCGTGACCGTGGTGACGATGAATCCGGCCATGAAGTCGAGAAACGTCATCGACATGAACAGGAAGAAGACCGAGTTTCCAAAGCCCTTCACAATGATGAAAAGCAGCAGCGAAACGACGAAAACCACCACGGAAAGAGCGTGGTTCATGATGGAGTCCGAACCGGTCTTGGTGGAGCGCAAAAGTTCTACGAACAACAGCCCCATGCTCGCCAGCAGGAAGACGTCGCCCCAGGTGACGTTCCAGACATCGGTCGACACCATCGGCAGTTCGACACAGGTGATTGCCCACCATTCCGCGCCAGCGGCGCCCGTTAACGTCAGAACGGCAAAAATAATCAGGCTGATCGCCAGCAATGGAAACATTTGATACATAGACATCCTCGACCTTCCTCTACCGCCGCCCCCCTTTGAAAATCGCCCCCTCGCAACGAAGGGTCGGGCGTCTGGCGGCCCCCGGTTAAGGAGAGCTTAACACGGTGAAGGCTCCCCGCCAAAATGGAAATCCTGGTGGAAAATCAGCGATCTTCCTCAATCCTGCCGGGCTGGCGGGCGCGGGCGTTGAGCCACATCACGCCCATCATGTCTCGAACCGCAACTAGTGCGCGCCCGAAATTGGTGTATTTGGAGCGGCCATGGGCGCGGGCGCGATGCGAAACCGGGGCGAATGCGACCTCATAGCCTTCGCGCGCCATCAGCGCCGGGAGGTAGCGGTGAAGATGATCGAAATAGGGTAGCCGCAAAAACGCGTCGCGCCGGAAGACTTTCAGCCCACATCCCGTATCGGCGGCGCCGTCCCTCAATAACCGCCGTCGAATTGCGTTCGCGGCGCGGGAAGCGATTTTTTTTGCAGCGCTGTCCTGACGGCCACGGCGTTCGCCCGCGACCATGGCGAGGCAGTCATCCGCATCCATCAGTTGTTTATACAGCGCCGGAATATCGGCCGGGTTGTTCTGACCATCGCCGTCCAGGGTCGCAATCACCGGCGCGCGCGCGGCAAGGACGCCTGTGCGAACGGCGCGGCTTTGACCGGCGTTTTTTTCGTGACGCAGGATTCGCAATTGCGGATGACGCGCGCCGGCTGCTTTTAGCGCGTTGATGGTTTCATCCGTTGAGGCGTCATCGACCATGATGATCTCGTGATTCACGCCGCTAAGCGCAGCGGCGATTTCATCCACGAGGGCGCCTGCGCCGCCCGCTTCATTGTGCATGGGCGCAATGACGCTAAGCGCTGGGGTGTTGGACAGAACCTTTTCCATAAGGCAAGGCTCTTATCTGATCCGCGCGCGCCGGTCACGTCATCAAGTCAAGTCATCAGGGCCGCACGGCGAAGACAAATCCTGCGGATCCCGGTAAGCTTGCCTTATGAGGGGTCAATCACGGACCAGACTAGTCACCGGGATCGCGAGCGGGGCCGGCCTGTCGCGCCGCGCCGCAATGCTTGTGGTCACGCTGTTCGCGGCGGTGACGGCATTTGCAGGCGTTTTCTCCCTCCCTCCCCGCGATCGCGACGAAGCCCGATTCGCCCAGGCCACCGCCCAGATGCTGGAAAGCGGCGACTACATCGCCATTCGGTTTCAGGACAGCGAACGCAATAAAAAACCTGCAGGGATTTACTGGATGCAAGCCGCCAGCGTCGCGGCTCTCTCCGACGTCGAAACCCGTGACATCTGGGCCTATCGCGTCCCCTCCGTGATCGGCGTCGCCCTCGCCGCGCTTTTCACCTTTTTAGCCGGCGCGCGGCTTTATGATGTGCGCACAGGACTTCTTGCTGGGCTGTTGCTCGCAAGTGCGCCTGTCATCATCGCCGAAGGCGGCATGGCCAAAACCGACGGCGTTCTTCTCGCCTTCGTTTGTCTCGCCCAACTTGCTTTCGCCGAAATTTATGCACGCATCCAAACCGGTGAGAAGACTGGCTGGCGCTGGCCGCTCACTTTCTGGACGGCTCATGGCGCCGGAATTCTCATCAAAGGCCCGATTGCGCCCCTCATCTCGCTGCTAACCGGCGTCGGCCTTGCGACAGGCGCGCCGCGTTTCAAATGGATTACCGCATTAAAACCGCTTTCAGGCATTTTAATTCTTGTACTGATGGTTGGCCCATGGGCGTTCGCCATCTGGCAGGCGACCGAAGGCAGGTTTTTCGCTGACGCGGTCGGCGGCGACATGCTGGGCAAGGTCGGCGACGCACAGGAAGGTCATGTGGGCCCGCCCGGCTATCATTTCGCTCTGCTTTGGCTGCTGTTCTGGCCCGCGGCGGCGCTGATCCTCACCGGCGTCGTCAATGCGTGGAAAGAGCGTGCGGACTGGCGCGCGCGCTTTCTCCTGTCCTGGCTGATGCCCGCCTGGATTGTCTTTGAAATCGCGGCGACGAAGCTGCCCCATTATGTGATGCCGCTTTATCCGGCGCTGGCGATCATCGCCGCCCACAGCGCCGTCACCGTAATGCAGCGAAGCTGGGCGCAAAAAATAGGCGCGCTGATTTACGCGGGCGTTGGGCTTGCCGCCGCCGCCATCATCGCCCTGCCGCCGATTTATTTCAGCGACGTCTCGATGTTGACGACCGGCTTCGCCGCTGGCGGGATCACCGCTGCGGCGACGCTTTTTGTGTCCTTTCTCTTCTGGCGCGGTCGAGGGTTTGAAGGCGGCGTCGCGGCGTCACTTCTCGCGGCGGCATACGCCTGGGCTCTGCTTGCGCTTATTCTACCGAACCTCTCACAACTGGCCGTCAGCCCGCGCCTGTCGACGGCTCTGGAACTGGCCGACCGCCACCCCTTACACGACGGATTGGCGCCGGTGGCGTTGGCCGGTTACTCTGAACCCTCGGCGATCTTCCTGCTCGGCACCGAGACCATGCTCGGCTCGGGCCAACAGGCGGCGATACGCCTGACATCCGGCGAGGCGAGCGCCGCGATTGTCGAAGCGCGCGAAAGAGAGGCCTTTCTTGGACAACTGAAGGGCGCGCACGTCGCCAGCCTTGCTGTTATAGACGGGCTCAATTACTCCAACGGCAATGATGTAAGTCTCACCATTTATACTCTCGCGCCGTAACCCATCGCCCGGAACCAGATGACCGCCGACACCAAAATCTTTCTCGCGGCGCCGCTTTGGCGAAACTTCTGGGTGATAGCCTCCGTGGTGACGGGGCTGCGCGTTCTGACGCTTATACTGACGCCGCTCGGGATCGGCCCCGATGAAGCGCAATACTGGTTTTGGTCGCAGGATTTCGATGTCGGTTACTACTCAAAGCCGCCGCTGATCGCTTGGGCGATCGGCCTGACCACGGGTCTGTTCGGAAACGCCGACTGGGCCGTGCGCCTTTCGGCGCCGTTCTTTCATCTGGGCGCCGCTTCATTTCTCTATCTGGCGGCCAAACAGCTCTACGACAAACGCACCGCTTTCTGGACAGGCCTTGGCTGGCTTTTGATGCCAGGTGTCCTCCTCTCATCTTTCATCATGGCGACGGATGCGCCGCTCTTGTTCTTCTGGTCGGCGGGGCTGTTTTTCCTCGCACGCATTGCGACCGGGCCGGCGGCGCGCATAAATGATTTTGCGGCGCTCGGCGGCGCCATCGGCCTCGGGCTGATGTCTAAATATGCGATGATTTATTTCCCCGCAGCGCTCGCGCTCCTGCTTTTATCAAAACCCTTTCGTGAGAAATTGCTGACGCCCCAATTAGCGCTCACAGCGCTGATCGCCGCTACGCTATTCGCGCCAAATATCGTCTGGAATGCGCAACACGATTTCCAGACGCTTTCCCATACGGCGGACAACGCCGATTGGGGCGCGCAGCTTTTTCATCCCCTGGCTTTTCTTGAGTTCTTTGGCGGCCAGTTCGCTGTGTTCGGAATTATCCCCTTCACCGCGCTGATTTATATTCTCGCACAGCGATCCACATGGCGGATCAACAATCGCGATTTTCTCCTTGTCGTGTTTACGCTGACGCCGCTCCTCATCGTATCCGCACAGGCGATTTTATCGCGCGCTCACGCCAACTGGGCTGCGGCCGCGTATCCGGCGGCGCTGATGCTCGTCACTGGATGGCTGTGCCGGGACAAACACGAGAGCGTCCTCAAACTCAGCGCCGGAATACACGCCGTCCTGTTCGCTGCGTTCACCATTGGTGTTTTGAGCACGACGCTCATTGAGCGCGCAGGGCTTTCAAGCGCAGTTTGGGATTTGCGCGGCTGGAAGGCCCAGACCGATGAAATCATGAGTTATGCGCCGGGCTATGACGCCGTTCTTGTGGACGACCGCTACCTCATCGGTGAAATGTTGTATCACCAGAAAGGCAGTCCGATTGAGATCGCCGCCATCGATCCCAACGCCTCTACCGACAATCATTTTGAAGCCTTCAGGCCGTTCGATCCTGACCGCATGAAGCGCGTCCTGTTCGTGACGACGCGCGAAGACGACGCCCATGTGGATTATCGCTTTCATGACATTAAGCGGCTAGGTCAGGTCACCGCGAAGCCGGGAGCCGGACAAATCCGCAGCTATACGCTTTACGAACTTTCGGGCTTTTACGGGAAGCGGGCTCCCTGAGCCCACTTGAACATACTGGTCAACGCTCTGACTGGCGCCGCGCCAGCGCCCTGGCGCGTGTCAGGCCACGTCCGCCGACCCGCATCCGGAAACCGATCAGCCGCAGCCCCTTCAGAACAGCGCGCTTTAAAAAGAGCACGCCAAAAAGCGCCCAGAGAAGTCCGTCTACAAGCCACAAAAACGGTTTCGGATAGGCGCCCGAGAAATGCGTGTGAAAGTAGCGGATAATCCCAGCGGTTTTGCGCGCTTCGATCTTCACCGGATTGGCGCGGCTTGAACTCTTGAAATGCACAACCGCCACATGGGGGTTGAACCAGACTTCACCGCCCGCTTTTGCAAAGCGCAGACAAAAATCCACATCCTCGACATGGAGAAAATAATCCTCATCCATGCCGCCGATTGCATCATAATCCGTTTTCGGGAGAAACATGACGGCGCCCGACAGTGTCGGCACGCCGACCACCTCGTCCGGACACTCATCGGTGTGAAGATTGAAGCGCCGAAAATACGGGTGTTGCGGCGCCAGCTTGTAAAGCCGCGTCGCCTCCACAAAAGCGGTTCCTGGCGTCAGCACGCGGCGGCGCGAGCCCTGTTGTTCAGCGCCGTCAGGATCGACAAGTTTGGCGCCCATGAGCCATGGCCGCTCAAGCGCGGCGCTGTCCGCCAACAGGCGCGCAGTCCCGCCCGGCGGCATCAACGCGTCGGGATTGATGATAAGAAGATAGTCGGCGGACGCGTCCTGCGCGCCAAGATTGCACCCCGCGGCGAAGCCCACATTGCCCTGTCCGGAGATAACCTGCACTGGCGCGCCGGCGCCCGCTGAGGCCTCTTTCACATCGCCCGGAAAATTACCGTTATCGACGAGGATGATCTCGGCGATCTCTGGCTGCGCACGTAAAGCCGCAATGGAACGGGCGAGCACCGGCCCGGTGAAATAACTCACCATGACAGCGGAGATGCATGGCGTGACCGTGTTGTCGCTGCTTTCCACTTCCGGCCGCCTTCAGCGTTTTTCGAGCATATGCGCGAGCGCGACGCCGCTCGCCGCGAGCGCCATGGCCGCAAGGCGCCACACCTGCCAGAGACTTCCCTCCACCATAACGGAAATCAGGATCGCAACAAAGGCGCCGGCGATTGCTGCGCCCACAGCCCGCGACAGGCGCGCGCGCAATAATGTCGCCAGACCGAACCACAAGAACGCCGCCATGGCGAAAACGCCTGGCAGGCCAAGCTCAAGCCATAATTGTATGAACACATTATGCGGGTGGATCGGACTGACGGAGAGCGCGACGCTGGCGCCAGGCACGTCAACCATGGGCGCCGTTTCTTTCCACATGCGCGCATAATCGGCGCCGCATCCGAAGGGCTGGCAAGAAAACGCTTCGACGCTGACGGCTTTCCAAATGGCGAGACGGTGCAGCGATGACGACAATTGGGACAACATTTCCGGCGAGAGATTTTTCTCAGCGCTGGCGTAAATCGCGTTTACGGGAATCTGAGATGCAACCAGCGGCGCAAGCAAAAGCAACGCGATCGCGCCGCCGCCGACAAGTTTTAACGTAAAGCGTTGCGCGTTAAGCGCCAGCAGCGCCGCGGCGAGCCCCGCGCCGATAGCAAGGACATTGGCTAGAACGTCATTGGTGGCCGCCGCCACAACCCCCAGCGCCAGCACAAACGCCGCCGCCGTTCGCGACCATTGCCGCACGGCGATTGCCGCGGCGGGAAACAGCGCCGGCGCCAACGCCGTAACGCCGCGCCCCAAGGCGATAATATCGCGCGATGTGCTCGGCTCGCTCGGCGGCAGGAAACGGCGCAACAGGCCATCCGTGACACCCTCAAAGGAAAGAATGATCATGCCGGCGACGAGCGCCCACAAAAAAGCCCGGCCCAGCCGCCACGCCCATTCCCGCGTCAGGGTCAGCGAAAACCAGATGATGCTCGCGCCCACCAGCGCCGGTCCGAGCACATAAAGGAACATGCCCGGATCGCCTTTTGGCGACCAGTACCCAGACAGAAAAATCCAGAGACACAAAAACAGGAGCGCCGCGAAACTGGCGAATTTCGGATCGGTCAGGGACGGATGATCAAACAGTTTCCCGAACGCCCCTTGCCAGAAGGCGCCGCGCGCAAAAGCCGGCAGGCTCGCCAGCAATAGCCAGGGAGCAAGTCCGCGATGCCCAAACACCACCGTCAACGGCAAGAGAAAAAACAACGCATAAAACCAGCGCCGGCTTGCCTTGTCTCTCGTGTCTTGCCAACGCGCAGCCATGAAGCGGGCGCTATGCGCGTTTCAGGTCCGGCGCCAGCGCTTCATGCGCCAGCGTCTCGGCCGCATCAGCAAGCGACATGGTTTCCTGGTCTTTTGAACCGAGGCGGCGGAGCGACACGGCCTTTTCCTCTGCTTCTTTGGCGCCAACGACGGCGATCACCGGAATTTTCGCGTGGCTGTGCTCGCGCACCTTGTAGTTGATCTTCTCCGACCGGATGTCGAGATCGACGCGCAAGCCTTTCGCCCGCAGGGCCTCGGCGGTCTCCTTCGCATAGTCGTCCGCGGCTGAGGTGATCGTCGTGACAACCACCTGCACCGGCGACAACCACAACGGCAAGCGCCCGGCGTAATGTTCGATCAATAGACCGATGAACCGTTCAAAGGTGCCAAAGACCGCGCGGTGAAGCATCACCGGGCGCTGACGCGCGCCGCTTTCGTCCACGTAAGTCGCGTCGAGCCGCTCGGGCAGCACATAATCAAGCTGATAGGTGCCCGCCTGCCAGGTCCGGCCGATGGCGTCGGTCAGGTGGAATTCAAGCTTCGGCCCATAAAACGCGCCCTCGCCTTCGGCGTACTCGAACTCAAGACCGGCTGCGGTCAGCGCATCGGCAAGCGCCTTTTCCGCGCGATCCCAGGTCGCGTCATCGCCTGCGCGTGCTTCAGGGCGCGTCGCCAGTTTGTAGGCGATCTCGGTCATGCCCATGTCGCTATAAACACGGCTGAAGAGATCGAGGAACCGGCTGGTTTCATCTTTGATCTGATCTTCGCGGCAGAAGATATGCGCGTCGTCCTGCGTCATCTGACGCACACGCATCAATCCATGAAGCGCCCCATGGGCCTCGTTGCGGTGACAGCAGCCGAATTCCGCCATGCGGATCGGCAGGTCGCGATAGGATTTGATACCCTGCTTGAAAATCTGCACATGCGCTGGGCAGTTCATTGGCTTCAGCGCCATGAGGTCTGCCTTGCCGGTCAGCACCGGGCCATCATCTTCCGTAGACGGAATTTCATCAGGCACGACGAACATGTTTTCGCGGAACTTCGCCCAGTGGCCCGACTGCTCCCAGAAGACTGAGTCCAGCAATTGGGGGGTCTTCACCTCCACATAACCGTCCTCATCGAGCTGGCGGCGGATATAGGCCTCAAGCTGGCGCCAGACGAGATAACCTTTCGGGTGCCAGAACACCGATCCTTGCGCTTCCTGCTGAAAATGGAAGAGATCCATTTCGCGGCCGAGCTTGCGGTGATCGCGCTTTTCAGCCTCCTCGATGCGATGGAGATAGGCTTTCAGGTCTTTCTCATTCGCCCAGGCGGTGCCGTAAATCCGTTGCAGGACGGCGTTGCGATGGTCGCCGCGCCAATAGGCGCCCGCAAGCTTGGTAAGCTTGAACGCCTTGCCGATATGACGGGTCGAGGGAAGGTGCGGGCCTCGACAAAGATCGTGCCAGTCACCGTGATAATAGATTTTCACATCTTCATCGCCCGGCAGGTCGGCGATGATCTCGGCTTTGTATTTTTCGCCGATCTCTTCAAAATGCTTGATCGCGGCTGCGCGGTCCCAGACCTCTTTGCGGGTCGGGCGGTCCTGATCGACAATCTGCCCCATCCGTCTTTCAATCGCGGCGAGATCATCGCTGGAAAACGGTTCGTCGCGCGCGAAATCGTAGAAGAACCCGTCCTCAATATTCGGACCAATGGTCACTTGCGTATCCGGATAAAGCTCCTGCACCGCCTGCGCCAACAAATGCGCGGCGTCGTGCCTAATAATGTCGAGCGCATCTTCATGATCGCGGGTGATGATTTCGACTTTCGCGTCACGATCAATCTCGCCGAACAGGTCGCAGACCTCGCCATCGACCTTCACCGCCAGCGCCTTTTTGGCGAGCGATTTGGAGATATTCTCGGCGATCTCGGTTCCCGTCACCGCCCCGTCGAACTGGCGAACGGAACCGTCGGGAAGAGTAATGGCGACCATGGCTTTCAGACTTCTATTCTACTGCGTTTGCTTTACAGGCGTTCAATCAGGGCGTCAGCGAAGCGCGACGCCACATCCGGGGCATAGGTGAAAAACAGTTCCGGCTCAATGAGTTCGACTTCCATAAGCCGCATCGCCCCGTCAAGGACCACCCCATCCACACGGGCATAGAGCGGCGCGCCGGGAATCAGCCCCAAAATCCGCCGCGCCTCCGCGATCGCCCATTCCGGCGGGCTCGCCAGAGCAGACGCCCCGCCATATTCCGCCTGACAGCGGATTTCCCCGGATTTCGGGCGCTTGGTCACCGCATGGGTGAAGCCCCCGCCAATAAACATGAATGAGGTCTCTCCCCTGACCATGATTTCAGGGACCAGCGCCTGAACGAGGCCGGGCATCGCCATTTTCGCCGCCGCCGCGACAAGCCCCTCTTCATCCTCCCGGCGCACAAGCGACAGCCCGCTGCCCGTGGCGCCGAATTCCGGCTTCACCACCGCCTCCTCAAGCCCCATCTCGTCCATGGCGGCGATGATGGCTCCCACCTCCGCCTCCACCCCGCGTGTCGGCGGCAGGGGCGCGCCTTTCGCGGCCAGATCCAGCAAATAGCGCTTCGACATGTTGGCGCGCATAATCGCTGGCGGATTGAAAACGGGCCGCCCGTCATCGAGCGACTGAAGCCACCCGGCGAAAGCGTCCGGCGTTTTCTGATAATCCCAGGTCGAGCGAATGATGACTGCATCAGCTCTCTCAAACACCGCCTGATCCCCATTCCACGGCGCAGCGGTGACCACCACACCCCGCGCCTCAAGCGCGCGCGCCGCAACCGCATCGCTTTCCTGCATAGCCGGCTGCGCAAGGCAGGTCGCAAAAACGATATTTTTTGTCATGGAATATGCAGATATGAAGAAAGGTGAAACGTCAGGTGATATGTGGCATCTTATGATGGGTCAATCATGACGGGGAAGTCGATGGATATTCACAGAACACGGCCGATTTCAGCGCTTTTCGCAATCGCCTTTTGCGCTATGCACACAGCCTCCGCCGCTGCGGAAACGCCTTATTCCCTTGATGACCTTGCCTTTCTAGAGGGACATTGGCGCGGCGGCGATGATTTTGTCTTTGAGGAAACATGGAACGGCGCGCAAGGCGGCGTCATGACGGGCATGGCGCGCGGGGTCTCGTCAGGCGAGCTAAAAGTCCTGGAGTATATCGTCGCCTCACAGGAAGAAGACGCGGTTGTCATGCGCTTCAAACATTTCCGCCGCGACTTTTCCACCTGGGAAGATGGTGGACCAATCGTCCTGATGCTGAGCGACGCCAAAGAAAACGATGTCACCTTCAGCGCGGACCCGCCGTCGGAAACGGTGAAATCCATTCGCTACTTCATGAGCGATGAAAACACGCTGCAAGCCGATATTGTTCTCATCGAGGATGGAGAAGAAGGCGGTTTCTCTCTTGTATTTGAGCGTGCGGAATAAAAAATTCTCGGAAACCAGTAGACATCGCTGCATGCAGCTTTATAAGCCGCCGCCGGTTTTCATCGTTTCGTAGGGGTTTATCCGCCCCGCCGGCGCGGGCGGCGCTGCCGTCTCCGTGTTCCACGATGGGATCGACCACAAGGTCTATTAGCTCAATGGTAGAGCTTTCGGTTTTACCCGAAGGGTTGAAGGTTCAAATCCTTCATAGGCACGACGATTGGTTAGCTCAGTTGGTAGAGCACTACACGTTTAATGTAGCTGTCGCGGGTTCAACTCCCGCACCAAACATAACGGCTGTAAACCGTTTCCAATGACGGGGAAGGCCGGGGACATTCAGCCTGAAGGCGATGCGCAAGCGCGATAGCGCGAAAGCAGACCCTGACGGCGCCTGGAGACGGGCCGCGCGCCGGCGCGGATACCGGCGGAGATCGATGGCGGGACGCACCGCCTGACAGATCGGGATATTTGAGCCCGATGCTGCGGGACAGCGCCAACCGCCAGACAACTCCGCCTTAAACGCCGGACCGCTGCGTTGACAGGGAATGAATCCGGCCAACCCTATTTTCAGCACTCTCAACGCATGACTGCTGAATTTTTCTCAACCTTTTTTCCAATTTTCTCTTTACACAGACGAATGAGGCCGCTACATCGCGCGTCCTTTCGCCGACATGGGGTCGGCGATATTGCAAATGAGCCCGTTTTGAAAGCTGGCGATCTACATATGAGTTTGATCGGACGCATGTCCGGCGAACGCTTCCGCCGCTAGGGCTCTCTTTTTCAATGAAATTGGGCCTTTCTGGCCTTTTGCTTCGCCGACAAATTGTCCGGACGATACGCATATGCGCTATCCGTCAACCGGGCCTTTTAGAGGAGGCGAAGCGATGTTGAAAACATTCGTAATCGCTGAAAACCAACGCGGCCTCCTCATCAAGGATGGCCGCTTGATCACCGTGCTCGAACCGGGACGACATGTTTATGTCGATTTTCTCGGTCGGCTGAAACTGGAATGCGTTTACGCGCAGGGCCTGTTCGTATCGCCATGGGCGGAAATCATGGAGAAACGTCATCCGGACCTTAGCGGCCGTTATCTCGAAACGGTTCGTGTCAGCGAGGGCGAGGTTGCGGTTGTTTTGGTGGATGGCCGCGCGACCTATGTCGTGCGTCCGGGCGCAACGGCCTATGTCTGGAAAGTCCTTCAGGATGTGACTGTCGTTCGCGTCAATGTGGGGGATAATCCGCGCCTGACCAAAGCGGAACTTGTCGCTTATGAAAAAGCCACGGCGACGAACGAACGCTCGACGGCGGCCATCGCCATCGTCACGGTCGGCGAAACGGAAAAAGGCCTTGTGTTCTTCGACCGCGAGTTGGTCGACGTCCTGAAGTCTGGCCGTTACGGCTACTGGCAAATCGGCCGGACGGTGACGACCAAGACGCTCGACATGCGTCCTCAGCCGGTCGAAGTCACGGCGCAGGAGATCCTGACCAAAGACCGGGTGTCGCTGCGCGTCACGCTGACTTCGTTCGTTGAGGTGACGGATGCGCAAAAAGCCGCGCTCGCAACGCCGGACTATCAGAACCATGTCTACCGGCTGGTTCAGTTCGCGGTGCGTGAAGCGGTTGGCGGGCGCACGCTTGACGAAGTGTTGAATGACCGCGAGTCGGTCGACGCACAAATCGTCAATCATGTCCGCCGCGAGCTGGGCGACATCGGCGTTGTTGTTCGCGAGCTTGGCGTCAAGGACGTCATCCTACCGGGCGACATGCGCGAGTTGATCAACCGGGTCGTCGAAGCGGAAAAAACCGCCCAGGCGAACCTCATCCGCCGTCGTGAAGAAACGGCCGCCACGCGGTCGCTTCTGAACACCGCGCGGCTGATGGAAGACAACCCGACGCTTCTGCGTTTGAAAGAACTGGAAGCGTTGGAGCGCGTCACCGAACGCATCGGCCGCATCGACGTCCATGCAAGCTCTGGCGAAGGCCTGAACGTCTTGCTGGACAAGCTTGTGACCTTGCAACCCCGTGACTAACAGGCGGGAACGCACCAACTGGAGACAGGGCGGCGAAATATCGTCGTCCTGTTTTTCTGACGCTTACCTGTGACGCAGATCACAGGCATCGGAAAATCTCCCTTTCCCGGCCCCAATTGCGACACGTTTCCTGCCAATCCTTAAGGTGCCTTGATGCGCATACAGCGTTATTCTCAGGGCGCTTAAAATGGGGGAGAACCATGATCAAGCGAGCTTTTGCTGCGGGCGCTGCAGCGCTTTTCACCATCACATCCGCCTATGCCGGCCAGCCGCTGAACGACTGGCTCGGAAATTACGTCAAAAACACAGACGGGCTCGATAGTCTTTCTGTTTCCAACAGCGGCGGCAATCTGAGTATTTCCGTCAAGGGCGAATGCACGCCCAATCCGTGCGATTGGGGCTCCGCGCCGGCGACCGCCTATTCAAACTCGGCGGCGACCGATCCGGCGTCAAACACCGAGGCGATTATAGCCACCTACAATCAGGGATTTGCGACCAAGACCGTCGTTCTTGACGGGCGCGCGGGAAACACCATCCGCGCCCATGTTTACACCCATTTCACGGACAATAGCGGCCGTGACGATTACGTTTCACATGTCTCGCTGAAAAAGGCGCCGCTTGTGATCAAACCGATCCCCGGGGTGATCGTCGCAACGCCGCTTAAAAACTTCAAAGAAGATTGTGTTTCGCTCAATCCGGGCACGGTCTCCGTTGAAAACAAAAACGGCAGCTGGAAAGTTGTCGACGGTTCTCATTGGCTGCTTGATGCGGGCGCCAATAAATCGGAAATGGACCGCGCCAAACAAATCATCCAGCATTACAGCTTCAACCAGCATTGCTTCGTCGGAAGACCCGATCCGTCGCTGAGCTACTGGCTGACAAGCGGCGCAGCGCCGTCAGGTTCCATTTCAGGCGAGGACTGCGTCAACATCAATCCGAATAATCTTTCGATCAGGAATTCCGGTAGCCACTATACGATCGTTTCCAATGGCAATCACTTCGCGTTCACCGCACCGACACAAGCCGAAGCGCAGGAAGTGATCAACGTGATCAAATATTACGGCTTCACCAAATCTTGCTTCGTTGGGCGGCCAGGCCCCTCCATGCGCTATTTACGAAAGTAATCAGCGCCTACGATCGGCCGTTCACTGCAAGACGAAGCGACAGGAAACTGTCGCTTCGTTTTTTCATTCAGGACCGTTTCTTTCGGTCCGGGCCCAATCGCCAAGCTTCCAGAATTTCCAGCCAACATCGGGCGCTTCATCAGGCACGGGATCGAACCCATGCGAGCCGAACGGGTGACACCGCGTCACCCGCGAAAAGGTCAGCCAGAAGGCGCGGCCAAATTTGTGTTTATGAAAAGCGTCTACGCCATATTGAGAACAGGTCGGCTGGTGCCGGCACCTGACGCCAATCAGATAAAGCGCCGGAGAAAGGGTTCGCCGGTATAGCCAGATGGCGCCGAGGATCACTCGGCCCATCGGCCCTGATCGTAGCCCTGTGTTTTTCGCCGCACCTTCCATGGAGAGGATATAGCCGCCGAGCTTTTCCTTGCAATCCGCCCCCCCTTGCATTCCGCGGCGGGAGCGTTAGGCAGGCGGCTTCGGTTTTTTAACAGGCGGCCCCTTTCCATGTCCCGCATTAAAGCCCGCTTTGACAAACTCAAGGCTGAGAACCGCGCCGCCTTCATCCCCTTCATCATGGCGGGCGACCCGGACGGCCCCCTGTCGCTTGAGCTGATGAAAAAGCTGCCGGGCGCCGGCGCGGACCTGATAGAGCTCGGGGTCGCCTTCACCGACCCCATGGCGGATGGACCCGCCATCGCCGCCGCTGGGCTGCGCGCCCTCAAATCCGGTCAAACCCTCGTCAAAACCCTTGAAATGGTTCGCTCATTTCGGACAAAAGACGATGAGACTCCGATCATTCTTATGGGCTACTACAACCCGTTTTACGCCTATGGACCGGAAAAATTCGTCGCCGACGCCAAGGAGGCTGGAGTCGACGGGCTGATCATTGTGGATCTGCCGCCGGAAGAAGACGCCGAATTGTGCCTGCCTGCCCGCGCCGCCGGCCTCGACTTCATTCGCCTCGCGACCCCCACCACGGATGATGAGCGCCTGCCCATGGTGGTGCGCAATACGTCCGGCTTTGTCTATTACGTCTCCGTCGCCGGGATCACCGGTAAGGGCGCAGGCGAGACCGACGCAGTCAAAACCGCTCTCGAACGCATCCGGGCCGCATCGGGCTTGCCCGCCGCCGTTGGTTTCGGCATCAAAACAGGTAAAAAAGCCGGAGAATTCGCAGTCTTCGCAGATGCGGTAGTGGTTGGCTCCGCCCTGGTGGACGAATTTGCCAAGACCCTTGAAGCCAGACCCGGCGAAGACGATAATGCCATTAACGCAGTTTTGAGGCTGGCGCAGGATATTTCGGGGGCGATCCGCGCCGCACGCTAAAGAGCGGTTACGGCCCCAATACACGCAACTGTAATAAGGTAACGTAGAAAGCGCTGTCGGATATGAGCTGGCTCTCCAACATTCCTCCGGGCATCAAAAACATCTTCAAACCCAAGGACGACAATTCCGATGGCTTGTGGACGAAATGCCCGGGCTGCGGCGAGATGATTTTCCAGCGCGACCTCGACGCCGCGCATCAGGTCTGCCCGTCCTGTGACCATCATCTGGCGATTGGTCCGGCGGAACGCCTGGCGCTGTTGTTCGACAATGGCGAGTTTGAAGACATTGACCTGCCGGAGCCGGTCACAGACCCCCTAAAGTTTCGCGACGAAAAAAAATATGTCGACCGGCTGAAAGAAAACCGGCGCAAAACAGGCCAGCAGGACGCGATGCGCGCCGCCCATGGCACGGTCGACGGCGTCAACGTTGTCGCCATGGTGCAAAATTTCAGATTTATGGGCGGCTCCATGGGCATGGGTCTCGGCGAGGCGATGTTGAAGGCCGCCGAAACCGCCGTTGAAAAACGCGCGCCGCTGATCGTGTTCGCCGCTTCGGGCGGCGCGCGCATGCAGGAAGGCATTCTGTCGTTGATGCAGATGCCGCGCACCACCATCGCCGTCCAAATGGTGAAAGAAGCCGGCCTTCCCTATATCGTTGTCCTGACGAACCCGACGACCGGCGGGGTCACCGCCTCCTACGCCATGCTGGGCGACGTCAATATCGCAGAGCCCGGCGCGCTGATCTGTTTCGCCGGCCCGCGCGTCATCGAACAGACCATTCGCGAAAAGCTGCCGGAAGGTTTTCAGCGTTCGGAATTCCTGCTGGAAAAAGGCATGGTCGACATGGTGGTGCGTCGCGCCGATATGAAAACCACCTTGTCGAAACTGATCCGCGTCCTCGTCAAGGAGCGCCGCCAGGGCGCCGCAACGCCTGCAGTTGCAACGGCGAGCCCCGCAGCGCCTGCAAAAATTGCAAAACTGCCAAAGCCGAAGACGCAGGCGCAGAAAGAAGCGCCAAAGCTCGACAAGGCGGCAGAATAGACCCCATACTGATTATTCCGATTACCGGAAGGAAATCGCCCGTGAGCGACATCGAAACCGTGCTCGCGCAGATCGCGAACCGGCGTCCCGTTATTATCGATCTTTCGCTGGACCGCATAAAAGCGGCCCTGTCGCGGCTTGGCGATCCGCAACAGAAATTACCGCCGTTTTTTCACGTCGCCGGCACCAACGGCAAAGGCTCAACGGTCACCTTCCTGCGCGCCGCGCTCGAAGCGGCCGGGCATTCGGTCCATGCCTACACCTCACCCCATCTTGTGCGTTTCAATGAGCGCATTGTCGTCGCAGGAAACGAAATTTCCGATGCCGGCCTGATCGACGCCTTGCAACGCGTCGACAGCGCCATGGGCGATGACATGCTCACCTATTTTGAGACGACAACCTGCGCGGCGTTTCTCGCCTTTTCCGAAACGGCTGCCGATTACGCTGTGATTGAAGTCGGCCTTGGCGGACGCCTCGACGCGACCAATGTCATGGGAACGCCGCTTGCCGCCGTGGTGACCCCGGTCGATCTCGACCATCAGGCGTTTTTAGGGAACACCCTCGGCGAAGTCGCGGGCGAAAAAGCCGGCATATTCCGTCGCAATGCGCCCGCCGTCATCTCCCGCCAGACGCCGGAAGCCATGGCCGTGTTGCAGGATCATGCGCGCCGCATCGGCGCGCAGATTCACGCCTTTGGGGAACAATGGAACGTTTATTCAGAGCACGGACGGCTGATCTATCAGGACGATGACGGCCTTTGCGATTTGGACCAACCGCGCATGCCGGGCTCCCACCAGATCGAAAATGCAGGGACGGCAATCGCCGCCCTCCGGGCCGCGGGGCTGTCACTGGACGATGCAACCATTTCCAAAGGCCTCACGGCCGCCCATTGGCCCGCGCGGATGCAGCGCCTGACCAAAGGCCCGCTGATTGATCTTGCCCAAAGCCTGTTGAAACAGGAGCCGGAAATCTGGCTCGATGGCGGACACAACCCCCATGCCGGCTGCGCCATCTCGGCGCTGATGGCGGATATGGAGTCTCGCAGCTCAAAACCGCTCGTGATGATCTCCGGCATGCAGGCCAATAAAGACGCCGCCGGATATTTCGCGCCTTTTGCGGGGCTCGCCCGTGAGGTTTTCTGCGTCGCTGCGGACCATGACGGCGTTCTGTCGCCGGAAGACGTGGCGAAAGCGGCGCGCGCCGGCGGCCTCATGGCGCACGCTTGTCCTTCTCTCGAAGACGCCATGAAAAAGGCGTGTACGGATAAAGAAAACGAGCCGCCGAGAATTCTCATCAGCGGCTCGCTCTATCTGTCCGGCGAAATCCTCACCGATAACGCTTAGTCTTCCTGCGCATTTTTCACGGATAACCGGAAACCGGTTTCCTGTAACGCGCTTAGGCGGCGGTTTCGCTCAGCACTTGCTGAACCCATGCAGCCAGCTGGCTTTTCGGCGCAGCCCCGACGCGCGTCGCCACATGTTCACCGCCCGAAAAAATCATCAGGGTTGGAATGCCGCGCACACCGTATTTGCCCGGCGTTTCCGGATTCTCGTCAATGTTCACCTTCGCGACGGTGAGCTTGCCTTCATAGTCTTTTGCAATCTCATCGAGCGCAGGCGCAATCTGCTTACAGGGGCCGCACCACTCAGCCCAGAAATCGATTAGTACAGTGTCGCCGGAATCGAGAACGTCGGCGTTGAAGCTGGCGTCGGTGACGGTTTTGGCAGCCATGGGAATCTCCTGAAACGCTGGAACTGAGAAGATAGCGCGCGCCGGGTTTGTTTCAACCCGTCAGTTTCAGCTCAGCCTCAGGCGCGCGAAAGCGTGATCAAGCATTTCGGAAGGAACCTCCATCAGCCGGGCGTCATAGGTCCACAACAGCGCGCAGACGATCTCATGCTCTGGATAGATTTCCTGTAAAAGAGCGCGGTAAGCGGCAAGCTGCGCCACATAAGCAGGGTCCGCATCTTCGACCCGTTTCGGCGGCGGCCGGTTGGTTTTATAATCAACCACAAGGACGCGATATCCGGACACAGCAAGCCGGTCAATCTGGCCGTTCAACCTTGCCGCTTCCGGCAGACCTCGGGGCCGCCCGACAATCGGCGTTTCCGCCATAGAGCCCGGCGCGAAGACTTCAGCGAATTGTGGATCGCCAAGCACATGCAAAACTTCGTCTCGCCAGCGCGTGCGTTCGCCCTCATCGATGTCCGGCGCCAAGCGTGCAAGCAATCGGCCCGCCGCGCCAGCGCGCTTTTCGGAAGACACATCCGGCAAAAGCTCAAGCAGGCGGTGTAATGTCCGTCCACGGAAATATTTATCCCCGCCCGCCACGGGAGAATAGGCGGCGCTTTCCGCTCTCACCTGCGCAGAAGCACGCCTTTCCTCGTCTTCCTCGCCATCAAGCTTTGATGGCGTCAGCCTCAACGCGGCGGTTTCTTCAGGCGCTCTTTGTTTCAGCCATGACGGAGCTTTAACACTCGACTTTGGGCCGGGCGCATCATCGGTTTTCACTCTCGCAGATTGCTGACAGGAAAGACGCAGCAAGGGCGCATCGCCGTCCTCCCAGAAGGGCGCTTCACCAGTTTCAACGCGCTCCTGCAAGCGCGCAAATCCGTCATGCGCCAGCGAATGCCAGGATTTAAGGCCCGTCTCCTTATCTTGCGGATTTTTGCGATTGCCCTGCTCAATGCCGCAGATGAAAAGCCGGTCGCGTGCGCGCGTCGCCGCCACATAAAACAGGCGGCGATACTCTTCATAAGCGAGGCGTGTTTTTTCCTCTCGCGCCTCGGCGCTTAGGGGCGCATCCTCTGCTTTCGACCAGGCCAGCAACGCTGCGCCATTCGGCAAGCCAGCGTCGGGCGCCGGAATGAGAAGCGGACCGATATTCCTGATATTCGCCTCACGATGCGCATCGAGGAGAAAGACAATGTCTGCTTCCAGCCCCTTTGCGCCGTGGACGGTCATGACACGGACGGATTGATTTTCCCGCTCCATTTCGCGTTTGATGTCGCCCGAGGCGCCGTCAAACCAGGCGACGAATTCACGAAGACTTCGCGGATTCCCATTCTCGAAATCGAGCGCCTGTCGCAATAACTCATCCATGGCGTCGGAGGAAGCTTCGCCAAGCCGTTCGAAAAATCGTTGACGGCCAGCAAGCGGCCCCGCCTCCAGCACATGGGAGAAAAAGGCATAGGGACCTTGCGCACGCGCCACCGCCCTCGCCGATATGATATCTTCGGCGGCGGCTTTCCATTTTTCATTGTCACCAGCGCGCGCGCGCAGCGAACGCCAGAGCGTTACGCCTTTGCCACGCCTATAGGCGAGCGGGAACAGATCAGCATCATCGTCAAAACCGAAAAGCGGGCTTTTCAAGAGCTCCGCCAGCGAAAGATCATCGCCTTCGGTCAGCACAAACCGCGCATAGGAAAGAAGGTCCTCGACCGCCGGATCGTCGGCGAGCTTCAAGCGATCAGGCCCCGCGACAGGCACGCCCGCAGCAGAAAGGCGCTGGATAATCTCACGGAAAAGCGGTCCCCGGCTTTGAACCAGAATCATGATGTCGCCGGCCCGGATCGCACGGCCGCGCGACTCCAACAGCTCGCTTGTGTCGAGCCAACCCTTGATTTGCGCCGCGACGCGGTCACACAAAACGCGCACCGGGTGACTCGCCTCCGGTGCGTCCACCGGCGCATCCCAGGGGTTGATCTCCAGCTTTTCCGGGCGCGGCGTCAGCGGCCAGATTTCCACGAGTCCCGCGGCGCCTTCCCGGCAGACGCCGTGAGCGGGGATTGGGAACTCACCAAGACCCTCCGCCGCCGCTGGGTCGTTGAACGCCGCATCCACGAAAGACAGCACCGGCTCCGTTGTCCGAAACGACATGGTCAGCGGAATGTTTCTGTATTCAGTGACCGCGCTGAGTTTTTCGCCGAGGTCGAATTCCTTGGCCTTGAAAAGCCCGACATCGGCGCCCTGAAAGGAATAGATCGACTGTTTCATATCGCCCACGGCGAAGAAGCTGCGAGACGCCTCCCGCGCGCCCGCGCCGGAAAAATAATCTGCGAACAAATTTTCCACCACCGCCCATTGCCCGGGTGAGGTGTCCTGCGCCTCGTCAATCAGAATGTGATCGATGCCGTAGTCGAGTTTGTACATGATCCAGGCGGCTTCATGACGCTGAAACAACGCTTCGGCGCGCGCAATCAGGTCGTTGAAGTCAAGCATCGCGCGCGCGGCTTTTTCCTCAGCGTAACGCGTCCCCAGCGCTGCAGTGAGCCGCCAGAAGGCGACCGTATCGCCATATAGCGCATGCGCCCGGATCGCTTGCAACTCCGTGAAAACAAGCTCTTTCAGCGTATTCACATAAGGCCCGACCCACGGGTCGTGCTTGTCAGTCGCCTTGGAGGCGATCCTGTTCACTGTCTTTGACTGATCGGCGACCAAGAAAGTTTTTACGAGCGCGTCCCAACGGTCTTCATCGCTTTGTGCGGTAAAATAAGCAGATAACCGCTGAGCCGCCGCCTGCGGCTGTTTCCCTTCTGCGGCAAGACCGTCATGAGCGCGGCGCAATTCATCAGTGGAGACTTCCTGCAAAAAATCACGCTTGATCGTGTCCGCTGTCTCATCCGGATTGATAGCGAGTTTGCTGGCAAGCGACGCCGCTGCAGCATCAATATCGGCAACAGCTCCGCCTGAGGCCGCACCAACCAAAAGCTGGCGCAGATCGCTTTCAGTACGCTTGAGCGAAAGCCGGTCGAACGCCGCCGCTAAAGTGGCGTCGTCACCGGCGATGATGGCGACGGCGTCGAGCGAAGCGTTCATCAGCGCTGATGCCTGCGCATCCTCAACCACGGTGAAGCCCGGCGGCGCGCCTGCCTCAATCGGAAAACGCCGAAGGACGCTTTCACAAAAGGAATGAATAGTCTGGATCTTCAGGCCGCCGGGCGTTTCAAGCGCCCTTGCGAACAGCCTGCGCGCCAGCGCCAGATCGTCAGCAGATTTTGCAGTCGCATTAGCGCCTTCGAGCTCAGATAGCTCCTCCAGCAATTTTTCATCGCTGGCGAGCGCCCATTCGCCGAGCACGGAAAACAACCGCTCCGCCATCTCCGCCGCCGCCGCCTTGGTGAAGGTGATGCAGAGTATTTTCTGCGGCGGCGCGCCCGCAAGAAGAAGCCGCGCTACGCGATTAGTGAGCACCCGCGTCTTGCCCGAGCCCGCATTGGCCATCACAAAGACCGAACGCCCCGGGTCGGCTGCATGGCGCTGATTATTGGTTGTTTCCTGAAGCGGAGTCATTCGCCGCCTCCCGCATCATCACCGGCGCCTTGCGCGTTACGCTCCTTGCGACGCGCGAGATGATCGTAATCGCCAAACTCATTCATGAATTGCGGACGCGGCTGAGAAAGATAAGCTTGGCCGGCGTCAGAGAAGTGCCTCAGGATTTCTTGCAGCCCATCGCGCGCATCATCGATAAATTCTTTTGCGTCGCCGTCTTCGGCGCCAGCGAATTTCTCGTCATCTTTGCGCGAAATAATGCGCACATATTCAAACCCCGCAACCGGCGCGGCGCCAAAGCCCTCGAACCCGCCCGCCTCGACGATCAATCCCGTCAATGGCAATTGCGGGCTGAAATTGGTCTTGACCTGATCAAGGCTCGGCGGCGCGCCAGTTTTATAATCAATGATAAAAGCGCCGCCGTCAGTGAGCCTGTCGATACGGTCAGCCCGCGCGGTCAGGGTAAAACTATTCCCATCAATATCGAGCGTTGCGGCGCCTTCGCCCTCAATGACAACCGGTTCGCCAATATTGCGGCGCGCATTTTCCCAATCGGCCAGAAACCGGAACGCATCATTTGCGCGCGCACGCCAGAATTGCTCATGGGCGGCGTCAAGGCCATGATCGGCTGCATGATGTTCATAAAGTCCGGCGAGCCGCGCCTTGCGCTCATCTTCCGAGGCGCGCGATGGCTCCGCAACATAATCTTCCAGCACCTTGTGAAAGAGAATACCCAGATAACGCTGATCGAACGCCTCCCCCAACGGATTGAGTTTTCTGAGGCCCAGAATTTTCGATGCGTAGATAGCGTATGGATCGCGCAACAACGTGCCGACTTGCGTGACCGAAAGAGATGGCGGACGCGCGCCAACCGGCGGCGTCGGCCTCGGCGCGGGCGCCGCCGCAACTGCGCGCGGTTTATCCAGTAGCGCCGCGAGCGCCTCCGCCGCCGCGCTCTCTTCGACAAGCTCCAGAAGCTGTGCGCCTTTCAGGATATTCTTGAGACGGACAATCCAGCGCGATGGCTTTGTGGGCTTTCCTGCAGATCGCGATGAGCGCGTCAGCATCACTTCCGGCGCGGCGGCAAGCTGCGCAAAATCGTGAGCGGCAAGGCCGATGCGCCGCTCTGGCGACGGCAACCCCAGCTCCTTACGCATCGGTCGCGACAGGAAGGGATCAATAGCGGCGTCCCGCGGCCAAACGCCTTCATTCAATCCCCCTAAAATAACAAGATCGGCAGACTGTAACCGCGCCTCCAGGGGGCCGAGGATCGACAGCCTCGGATGCGCGGGCGCACGGCGGCGCACCGCCCCGCCGGAGATGAGCCGCGCAAAAATATCTGCGTATTCCGCCGCCTCGTCATGGACAATCAGCGCAAGACCCGGACGGAGATTATTGAGAAGCGCCGCGCCCGCATCACCATCTTCACCGCGCCAGAGCCGGTCGGCGCCGGCTTCCATATCGCTCGCGGCCAGGCTTTCCGCCGCGGCAAGATGGGCCTCAAAACGTTCCGTAAAAGGAGCATCGGCGCCGGGCCACAAGGCGCACGCCGCCCCTAGCGACGCAAGCACCTGCTCAACGCCTTCGTTTAAGATCTTGGCTTTCTCGAGCTTGCGGCGAACGCCGCTCATTCCGGCAGACGGTTTTAACCCCCGCAACCCCTTGTCCATGCGGCGAACCGCTTTGACGCACTCAGCCGTGCTAACGCCGCCTGAAAACATCCCGTGATCCATCATCGCCATGAGGCGCACCGGATCTGCGGGATCGTTAAGCCAGCGCGCCACAAGCCGCAGGTAAATCCCGCAAGGCGTATTCGCGAAAGGCGCGCCCGCAGAATCGTCAACAGTAACGCCCCAGCGGCGCATTTTCATGGAAACACGCCGGGCGAGATCGCGATCCGGCGTCACCAGCATTGCGGTTCGCCCCGGCGTCTCGATCACTTCGCGGAACGTCAATGCGATCGCCGCCGCCTCCCGCTCCTCATCCTTCGCTTCCACAAGCTTGAGACCATCAAGGGCGCCGGCCACATCATTTCGCGAAGCTTTTGCATCTTCGGCCCAGTCGCGCCAGTCATCAGAAGCGTCAGCGGGACGCAAGGCGACCGTAATCAAAGCCGCGCGCCGGCTTTCCGTCTGTCCCTCAACTGGCCATGGCCGCACATCCTCGCGGGCGACACCAAGCGAGTGTAACAACGCCTTTAAGCCGCTTTGCGGATGCGGCTCATCCACCGCCGCCCAGACATGATCGTTGGCCGCGAGGTCAAGCCCAGGCAGCACAACACATCCATAAGGGAAAGACGCTGTCAGCTTCATCATGCGCGCCACGGCAGGGGTTGAACCGGTCGTGCCCGCGATGATCACCGGCTTATCAGGCGGGGTCTCTTCCCAGCGCTTTGTCTGCAAATCTATTAAAGCGATGCGTCGCGCCGCCGGGTCGAGAAGGCCTTGCGCACAGAGATGGCCGGGCCATGCCTCTGTGACGATTCTCAAAAACTCCAGCGATTGGCCCCAATGGATCGCAAGATCCTCAGGCACAATTTTTTCAAGTCGCGAAGCCGGTATTTCTTCGGTGTAAAGAGAATCGAGAAGGCGGCCCAACTCATCCGCCGCCGAGATGGCGCCAGCCCAGCGCCGCTGGCCGTCGAACCAGGTTTTGTCCCGTTCGGCGATCCAGCGCGCCAGCACCAGCCGCCGTTCCGCAGACAGAACCGCTGGAGCAAGCGCCAGCTCATCTTCAAACCCGGCGCCGGTCTCCGGTTCGTCGAGCGCGAATTCATCTTCATCGATATCGCCCAGCGCTTTGATATGAGGAGTCAATGTCGCGGCGCCGGGCGCCGTTGCCAGAAACGCTTCGGCGAGGGCGCGCGCGGCGCGCCGGGTCGGCAGATAGATGGTCGCGTCGGGAAGGTCGAACCCCGCCTCGCGGATCGAGCCTGCAAGCCCGCTTGCCAGATCGCTCAAAAACGGGCGCCCGGAGGCTATCGAAAAATATCGTGGGCCTGTCGCTCTAAAGACGGGCGCCATCACTCGCGCCCGTCTGGCGCCGATTGGGAAAGTCGCGCCTCAGCGTCTTGAAGGCCTTGCGGATCGCCCACATGCAGCCAGTCGCCGCCATAAATGACGCCGTATAGACGGCCGCGCGCCGCCGCCTTGTCCCACAACAGGCGCGTCGAGAAGGCGCCGTCCGGCCCTTCATCGATGAGCGACGGCGACAAAATCTGCAATCCGGTGAAAACAAAAGGCGCCGCATCGCCGGCGCGCAGCGCAATTCGTCCGTCTTCGGAGTGATCGAAATCGCCGCGCCCTTCATAGCCGCTGGTTCGGTCGACAGGCACAAGCAGCAACAGGGCGTCCATTGCCGCGGCGTCCCAACTCTCTGAAAGCGCCGCGCACGCCTCCCCCCCATCGCAATCGATCATGATTGCGTCCGTGTTCGTACAGAAGACGGGATTATCGCCCAGCATGGCGCGCGCATTTTTAAGGCCGCCGCCGGTTTCGAGCAGAAGTCCGCGTTCGTCGGAAATAATAATTTCCGGCGCCGGGCGCGCCGCCACATGCGCCTCCACCTGATCGGCAAGATAATGCACATTGACGATAGCGCGCTTGACGCCCGCATCGGCGAAACGGTCCAGCGCATAATCCATCAAGGCTTTCCCGGCGACCCGGATCAGCGGCTTCGGCGTGTCATCTGTCAGTGGCCGCATACGCGTGCCGAGCCCTGCGGCGAGCACCATGGCGGTGTGCGGCATCTGTTTTTGTGTTGTCGGGGGCATCAAGCAAGCTCCGGCAAATGCTGGGCGAAGAAGGCGCGTAGCGGCGCAATTTCACTGCGCGCCAGATCGCGGCGGAAATGAGCCTCGACCCGAGGCAACAGATCAAGATAACGCGGCTTGTTATCGCGCTTGGCGAGGCGCGCGAAAATGCCCAGAATTTTTGCGTTTCTTTGCGCGGCAAGGATCGCGTAATCGCGCCGGAACCCGCCCGCATCAAATTGCGGTCCGCCGAGACTGATATAATAGGCGATCATCTTTTCAGCGAGCTCAGGTTCGACGTCGCGGCGCGCATCTTCCAGCAAGGAAACGAGATCATAGGCGGCGTGCCCGAACAGCGCGTCCTGAAAATCGATGACGCCGACCTTCTCAACCCCGCCCCTCTCCGGCAGCCATAAGAGATTTTCCGCATGAAAATCGCGCAACACATAGACATGCGGCGCCGAAAGCTCACCGACAATTTCACGCCAGAGAGATAAATACTCCGTACCCAGATTATCGCTTGCGGGCGCGCCTTTTTTCAACGGCCAATACCATTCGATCAGCAACGCGGCTTCAGTTTCGAGAGCCAGCGCATCGTAGTCCAGCATCGTATAGGCGTCGCTTTTCAGCGGTTTGGAACCGCTTTCATGGAGCTGCGCCAACGCATCAACCGCGGCACGATAAAGCGTTTCTTCGTCAACCTTGCCGACAACACGCGCAAAAAGATCATCGCCAAGATCTTCAAGCAGAGCAAAGCCGGCGACGGCATCGGCCGCATAAACTTCCGGCGCGGAAAGCCCCGCCGTTCGCAAGGCTGTGGACAGAGAGGTGAATGCATTGAGATTGGGTCCGGCAAGCCGCGCCATGGCGTTGTAGCCGAGGGCGCGCCGTGTGGTTTCATCCGCATCCGGGGGAGAGGCAGGCGCCTCGGCGCCCGGCGGAGCGATCATCAACACCGCTGGTTTTCCGTCCAGCCGCAAGCGTTGATAGCTGCGCGTCGAGGCGTCGCCAGCAAGCACCGCCGACTCCGCCGCGCCCCAGCCGGCGGCATCCAGAAATCTTAGCCGCGCTTCGTCCCGGTTATTCACAATCCATCACTCGCTTCGTTCCGCTATTTCCCATTGGTTTCTTCTCGCGTTTTACGCGATTCCCGCCGCGGCGAGCCTTGTCTTCCACGCCGCATCGCCTTCCAGCCGGGCTGCGCGCGCGGCGCCAGCGACCTCGAGCCGCACGGTCAACGCGCCATCCGGCAGGAGTCCGTCAATCCGCTCCGGCCATTCGATCAGCGCAAGCCCCCCATCCAGCGCATCTTCAAGGCCAAGCTCCCATACATCCTCCGGCGCTTCGAGCCGGTAAAGATCAAAGTGCCATAAAGCGAAGTCAGACCCGTCATAGGTCTCAACAAGGGTGAAAGTGGGGCTGGGCGCATCGCGGGCTCCCGTCAGCGCAACGATCAGCCCCCTCGCCAGGGTCGACTTTCCGGCCCCCAGATCGCCCTGCAGACGGAGGATGTCGCCCCCGCGCAAAATCGGAGCCAGGGCCTCGCCGAGCGCCCTTGTCGCCGCCTCATCTGATAATTCCAACGCCCTCAAGAGCACGCAATGGCCTTTCCACTGGTGAAAATCGCCCAAAAAAAGCTTGCTCTCTCGCCCTGATCCCTTACATCCACGGCTTCGTTTTCCATTTCAGTCGCCAGCCGAGTCTCATGCCCAAAATCACTTTTATCGAAAATAACGGAACCGAACATGTCGTCGACGCAGAAACAGGCGTGTCGGTCATGGAGGCGGCTGTCAAGAACATGGTGCCTGGCATTGACGCCGATTGCGGCGGGGCCTGCGCATGCGCCACCTGCCATGTTTATGTAGACGAAGCCTGGGCCGAAAAAACCGGCAAGACGGAATCCATGGAAGAATCCATGCTCGACTTCGCTTACGAACCGAAATCGAATTCACGCCTGTCCTGCCAGATCACGGTCAGCGATGCGCTTGACGGCCTCGTCGTGCGCCTGCCTGAATTCCAGGGCTAGCGGACAAACCATCTGATTGACGCCTTTGTCCTTGACGCCTCGCCACTTGGCAGGCTTCAATGAACAAATGCAGAACACCTTGTTGATCCCCGAAACGGCTGACGCCGACCCATGCCGCCCTGACCGCACCCTCGCCCTGACCCGTGGCGTGACGCGGCTATTTCTCGATCTCGGCCTGTCGCCGCTTTGCGAGTTCCGCCTCGCCAATGGCCGGCGCGCGGACGTCGCCGGGCTCGACCGCAAAGGCCGCCTGATCATCGCAGAGGTCAAATCCTGCCGCGCCGATTTTGAGGTCGATCAAAAATGGCCGGAATATCGCGATTATTGCGACCAGTTTTATTTCGCCGTGGACACGGACTTTCCCCGCACGCTTCTGCCCGAAGATGAGGGCCTCATCATCGCTGACGAATATGGCGCCGCGATAGCGCGTACAGCAGAAGACCGCCCACTCAACGCCGCAAGGCGCAAGGCAGTCACCCTGCGTTTCGCCCGGCAGGCGGCGGCGAGAAGTTTCGCCGTCGCCATTGATCCGTAAATCTCATCCGTAAGCGGATTTATTGAGACGCCTATTGAGGTGTGAGGCGCAGGATTTTGCCGCCCGTATTATCCTGATAGAGTTCAGTCGCAACATAAATCGCGCCATCGGGTCCGACGCGAACATCACGCACACGCTCGCCGCGATCCAAAAGATACCGCTCTTCACCAGCGGGCTTGTCGCCGTCCATGATGATATGATGGAGCGCAGAGCCGGACAGGCCGCCCGCCAGCAAATCACCGTCCCATCCCTCAAACAGATCGCCGCGATAGACCGCAAGCCCTGAAACGCCGATGGACGGCGTCCAGTATTTCACCGGCTGGGTAGTGCCTTCATATTCCGTAAACGGAGAAATCTTGGCGCCATTATAGTCGATGCCGTATGTCGCCAGCGGCCAGCCGTAATTATTGCCGCGCTCGATAATATTGATTTCGTCGCCGCCGCGGGGCCCGTGCTCGTTTTCCCAGAGGATGCCCCGTGTCGCGTCATAGGCGAGACCTTGCGGGTTGCGATGGCCTTTTGTGAAAAGCTCCGGCCGCTCGCCGTCGCCGAAAGTCGGGTTATCCTCGGGAATAGAGCCGTCTTCATTGAGGCGAATGATCGAGCCGAAGCTCGATGTCATGTCCTGCGCCTTTTCCTTGTATTTCGACCCTTCGCCGATACTCGCATAAAGCTTGCCGTCGCCGCCCCACACCATGCGGGCGCCGTAATGGTGCCCGGTGTCTTTCAGCGGTTTGGCGTCATACAGAACTTCGAGACCGGAAAGCGAAGACCCGTCAAACACCGCACGCGCGATCCGCGTCGCATTGGCTTTTTCCGTACCGTGTGCATAGCTGATGTAAAGAACGCCATTTTCCTCAAAGTCGGGGTGTAGGAGAATGTCGAAAAGGCCGCCCTGATTGAAGACGAGCACTTCCGGCACGCCGGCGACAGGCTCGTCCACCAACTCGCCATCGCGAATGATGCGAAGCCGCCCGTCCCGCTCGCTGAACAGAATATTTCCGCCCGGCAGAAACGCGATGGACCAGGGAAAGGCGAGCCCGTCCGCTAGAACCTCGACATTCAGCGCAACCTCACCTTCCGGCGCCGGGTCGGCCAGGGTCTCCTGCAAGCTTGCATCGCCGCCGCCTTTGGGCGCTGACGCCTCGCCGCCTCCAGAACACGCAGCGGCCAGCGCCGCACAACAGGTCATCATGAAAAAACGGGTCGTCATCACCATGGCCGGGCCCTTTCATTTGGGATAAAACTTCACAGCCATGGGTAGGCGGCGCCAGCTATCGCCGTCAATATGAAGAACGAAGCAATTGCCGCCATTTTACTGCGCCGCGGCATGTGAGGGGCCTGATGAACGCCGGAAACGTCATAAAAACAGCAATCGCCTATCTACTTGCGGTCATTGTCACCTATGTTCTGTCCGTCGCGTTTTATACGCAGCAAGTGATCGCAAAGATGCAGGCTGTTGGCGCGGTCTATTCAGGCCAGCAACAGATAAACACCTTCGCCGACAACCTCACAGGCCTCTGGCAATTGGCCGCCATGATCGCGATAGCGCTCTTGATCGCTTTTATCGTCGCTTTTTTTGTAAAGCGGATTCTAAAGCCGCTGGCCCCGGCGGCCTATCCTGTAGCCGGGGGCGCGGCGATCCTGCTGATGCTGTATCTAATCGAACAACAGCTTGGCGGCGGCGCCGGCGTTATCGGCGGCGCGCGCGACGCGACCGGTCTCGCCCTGCAATCCCTTGCCGGCTTCCTCGGAGGCGCTGTATTCGCCTTTATGCGTCCACGCTAAATTCTTTCCTCGTTTTCTTTTTTGGAGTCGCCTTCATGAAATCGGTTTTCCTGCGCAGCCTCATCGCCGGCGCATTCTTCTTTTCCGTCGCCGCAGCACAGGAGGATGCTCAAGAAGAACTGGCGCCTGACGCCGTCGCGGCGGAAGAAGAAACAGCGCTGCCCGACACCCTCAACCAGATCATGGAGGATCACTGGGCCTGGGTGATGTCAGAAAATCCGACCTTCGCAACCACACTGGGCGTACGCGATTATGACGACCAGCTTGGTGATCCTTCGCTTGAGGGCGAGGCGCGGCGCGAAGCAAAAACCGCTGCGTTCATTACCCGTCTCGAAGCGCTGGACTCCGAGAATTTATCCGCAGATGACGCCGTCAATTACAAATTGCTG
>JAUHYK010000124.1 GCA_030426465.1 Alphaproteobacteria bacterium | reverse complement strand
CTCAACGTCATAAGCGACGCTGAAGGATTTATATTGAGCGGCGTAGTCTCCGAGCCCTTTCAGGACCGCGTCCTTTCCGTTGAACATGAAAGCGCCGCCATCGGCGTTTTGTTCGGTTGATGTTGGATCGGCGAAGACCATGTCCTCGCTGAGGAACGGCGCTATGGTGTCGACATTGAATGTCGAATAGGCGGCGAGATAGTCTTCTGCGACGCTTACGATTGCATCGGACGCAGACGACTCCTCCATTGGTTCTGCGGCCGTTTCTGCGGCGGCGAGCGGCGTCGCCAAGAGCGCCAGCGCTGCGAATACGAATTTCAGTTTCATCATGGGTGTTGCCCTCCCTCATTGCAACGCGCAGCACAGCGACACGCACCGGTCAGAGGCAACTCACAAAACCGTCAGGCGCGATGAGGCGTTTTTTGGAGGCGGCGAGCCGAAGGATCAGTCGAGTCTGAACTCCTTGAGCGCCGCCTTCGCAATCGGCTCGCCCCACTCCTGAACGAAGTGGCCGCCATCTGCGATCTCCATGGGCTCGGGGCAGCCTTTGATCATTTTGCGCAGCGCCTTCATCGCCGGCGGGCCCAACACCGGATCGGCCATGCCGACCGCCATGAAGCTGTCGCCGGTCCAGTCCTCTGACCAGAACTTGCGCGCGGCGAGCGATGTTTCGACGCCTTCCTTCGATGCGGGCGTCAGCTCCTTACCCTGTTCCTTCAACATGACGAGTTCGGGGAAGCGCCTAACGCCGCCTTTGTAGGATTTGTCGGGGAAGGGCGCGCCATAGGCGGCGGCTTCCGCATCCGACAGAACCGGCGTTGCGCGCTGCATCAGCGCCGCCACATCGAGGTCGGGCTGGGAGCGGTTGAAGGCGCGCCATTGGGCAAAGCCTTCCGGGGCTTCTTCTCCGCCGGGGAGACCCGTATTCATCACAATCAGGCGCGTATAGCGCTCCGGCGCAGCCATGGGCAGCGTCAGGCCGAGAACGCCGCCCCAGTCCTGCACGACGAGGCACACATTTTTGAGGTCGAGCTTTTCGACAAACGCCAGCAACGCATCGCGGTGAAAATGATAGGTGTAGACGTCATCATCGACCGGCTTGTCGGAGCGGCCGAAGCCGAACATGTCCACTGCGACCGCCCGATGTCCGGCGCCCGTGAACACCGGGATCATCTTGCGGAAGAGATAGGCCCAGGACGGCTCGCCATGAATGCACAGGAAGGTGACGTCCGCATCGCCTTTGTTCGCAGAAGAGGGCCCCTCATCCACATAATGCATGCGCAGGCCCTCATAGCCCTTCAGATCCTCCACATAGCGCGGGGCGTAGGGCCAGCCGGGAAGGTCCGCAAAACGCGTCTCAGGGGTGCGTAACGCCTTGATCGCCATGAAATTTCCTCTCCGGTTGTTTTCTTCTGGGGCGGCGCGGCTATAGTCGCGCGCGAAAGAGGACCCAGCAAGCGTAAAGGACAGCAAATGACGGAACGTTCGTGTGATCTCGTAGTGATCGGTTCAGGCCCGGGCGGCTATGTGGCGGCGATCCGCGCCAGCCAGCTGGGGATGAAAACGATCATTGTGGAGCGCGACGCACTTGGGGGCGTGTGCCTCAACTGGGGCTGCATCCCGACCAAGGCGCTCCTCAGGACGGCGGAAGTCTACACCAATATGAAGCACGCCGCGGATTTCGGGCTGAAGGCGGACAATATCGGCTTTGATCTGAAGGCCGTCGTCGAGCGCTCGCGCGGGGTCTCGGCGCGGATGGAAAAGGGCGTCGGCTTCCTCATGAAGAAGAACAAGATCGACGTGGTGATGGGAACCGCGCGGCTGGAGAAGGGCGCCGCTGCGCCTCTCGTCAAAGTCAAAACCGACAAGGGCGAGGAAACGATCAAAGCGAAACATGTGATCCTCGCCACCGGCGCGCGGGCGCGCACGATCCCCGCTGCAGGACTGGAGCCCGACGGCAAGTTCATCTGGACCGCGAAGGAGGCCATGGTCCCCGATGTGATGCCCAAGAACCTCCTCGTCATCGGGTCGGGCGCCATCGGCATCGAGTTTGCGAGTTTCTATAACGCACTCGGCGCAAACACGACCGTGGTTGAAATGGTCGACCGCATCCTGCCCGCCGAAGACGCAGAGATTTCAAAATTCGCGGCGAAGCAGTTCAAGAAACAGGGGATGAACATCCTCACCTCCGCGAGCGTTGAAAAGCTGGAGAAGGGCGCCGACGCCGTCACCGCGACGATCAAGACCAAGGACGGCAAAACGGAAACAGTGGAGGCGGACCGCGTCATCCTCGCCATCGGCATTACGGGGAACACGGAGAATATCGGGCTCGAAGCGGTCGGCGCGAAAATCGACCGCGGCCATGTGACGGTCAATGACTGGCTCGAGACCGGCGTCAAAGGGCTCTATGCGATTGGCGATCTCACCGGCGCGCCGTGGCTGGCGCATAAGGCGTCGCATGAGGGCGTCCTCTGCGTTGAAAAGATCGCCGGCGTCAAAGGCCTGCACCCCATGGACACAACGAAAATTCCGGGCTGCACCTATTCAAACCCGCAGGTGGCGAGCGTCGGCCTGACCGAAGCAAAAGCAAAGGAAGCCGGCCACAAGATCAAGGTCGGTCATTTCCCCTTTGTGGGCAACGGCAAGGCGATTGCGCTGGGCGAGCCCGAAGGCATGGTCAAAACCATCTTCGACGAAAAGACCGGCGAGCTATTGGGCGCGCATATGATCGGGGCGGAGGTCACCGAGCTGATCCAGGGCTTCGGCCTCGCCCGGTCGATGGAGGGCACCGAAGAAGACCTCATGCACGCGATCTTCCCGCACCCGACCCTGTCGGAGATGATGCATGAGAGTGTGCTGGATGCCTATGGACGGGTGATGCACGTTTGAAAACTGGCGACTCTCAAATGGATGACCAAGCATACATTGTTCTGCAGGATATCTTTACGAAGAAAAAGTGGCCCGCAAGGTTTCACGTCGAACACGGGGACTTATTCGATGAATTGGCTGAATTCTTATCGGCATTGCCGGATGATGATGATCTGATAAACTTATCAATCGATATAATTCGTGAATATGAAGTGTTCCTTGATTATTTTCGTTATGCACAAAGCATTGCGCATAAGATTTCTCAAAAGTTCTCGAAGAAAGATGATTTGATTGTTGTTCCCGTCCGTGATGAAAATGGAAATGAGATAAAAAGTGGTGATAGCGTTTGTTATGTCGTTAAGTCACAACTGAATCCTAAAAATTTTAAATCGTTAGTTTTTAAAACGCATATCGCTGAACAAGATCTGGACGGGAAAAGTCCATCAGTAATTGTAATCGATGATTTTATAGGTACCGGTAGCCAATTCCGAAAATTCTCAAAAAGATTGCGTACGGAGTTTCCGCTTAGCAAGGATAATATTTATGTGTACTGCATCGCGGCCATGAGTTCGCGGTTGGAGCGCGTGCAACTACACTGCAACGAGATAAATGCGGAATATATTCTTGATCCAGTCTTAGCGAAGCTCGCAAAATCCAAAAACGACGCCACGATATATGACAAATATGACTCAATCGAGCAGCTAGTTTCAGTCCGGCGCCATTATTTTAGAGGATACAGCAAGACAGAAGCAGCAGTATCATTGTATAGAACCCCAAATAACACGCTTCCAATTTTTTGGGAAACACGAAAAAAGGGAGGTGGCAAATGGCCCGCCCCATTTCCGAGATATTAAACGATCGACCTTTGCTCAAGCGTATTCTTCTTACAATACGCGGAGGTCGCCGAATTTCTGAACTTGTCCGGGAAGGATACACGCATTCACAGATAGGAACTGCAGCACAAGAGCTATTTCTGCTGGGGCTAATCCAGAAAAACGGAAAAGCCTTGGAGTTAAGTGATGACGTCGATTCAATAATTGAAAAGAACATACAGGTAGGCACCCCGCTAAAGCTCGACATTCCTAAAGTATTTCTAGTTGACAACCAAGACGTTGCGCAGTCGTATGTAATCGGAATTGAGGGGCTCGATCAAATTCGAGCTCGCATAAGTGACACACGGTAATTCCGTGAGAAACGGCGATTCGCCGTTCGGGTGGGAACCGACTTTAAGACCCTCGAGACAAGTCAATTTTACGCAGCAGCGAAAAATAGACTTGTCTCGATGCTCCCGCTGGTCGCAAGAATACTTGTAATACTTTAAGATATTACAAGCGATTCAGGATATTGGTTATGCGACAGCCTCTCAATTCCATCCTTCCATTCAAATTGGATCCAGCGCTACACAATCCTGATAATGAGAAAGCGCTTGCGGCTTATGTGAATCGGATCGAACGCAATGGTTTTCTACCGATAATAGACTGCAACCATTTTTCGCAGTCCGTAGGTTACAAACTTGATGTTCTGTACGGCATCTCGAATTCTCCCCAACACTTTTATCGAGGCTTTAAAATCAAGAAGCGCAATGGGAGTGAACGGAATATATTCGAGCCACTGCCAGCTTTAAAGGAGATTCAGTACTGGCTTTTGGACAATCTGTTTAGCTGCGCAAAAACAAGCCGTGCCGCACGGGCATACAAAAAAGGTTTTTCGGTAAAAGGAAACGCATTAGTTCATCGTGGTCAGCGGTATCTAATCAAACTAGATTTTAAAAATTTCTTTGAGTCAATCAGTTCGTTCCAGATATTCAATTTCTTATATCACGTAGGTTATAGCGAACAAATTTGCGGTATTTTAGTAGGCTTGGTGACCTATGACGGCGGACTGCCGCAAGGGGCACCTACCAGTCCAATGCTATCTAACATTGTAATGTTTGAATTTGATGAGCGTATGTTGAAGTGGTGTAAGGAGCATAATCTTAGATATACTCGATATGCAGATGATATTTCAATCTCTGGAAATGCCATTGAATTTTCGGAGGTAATACGGACAGTGAGAAAGCAGGCGCATGATTTTGGTTGCGTCCTAAATGAAACCAAAACAAAAGTCATGACACCGGGAAAAAGGAAAGTTGTGACAGGTCTGACGGTAAACGACCGTGTTACCGCGCCTCGCGCGTATAGGCGGAAAATACGGCAAGAGATTTATTATATTAAGTCAGTCGGATTGGAAGGGCATCTGAATAACGCAAATATCATAAAACGGAACTATTTGGATCATTTGATTGGAAAGGTGAATTTTGTACTTTCTGCGGAGGACTCCAATGAATTTAGAGCATACCGGAATTTTCTCTTAAAGATTAAAGCTAGTCGTTGAGATGCATCTAGAGTGCACTTGTGTCAGTATCCGTTTTGAAAATCACATAAGTAAATTGACCTTATTTTTTATGCGTCACCGAGTTCGTCACCCACTTACTTCTCGACAATGGAGCTGATCCGTTTCGTAATGGCGAAAGTCGGCCGACCATCCTCCAGGGCCAACGGGTGAGGGGGGGGCCGGCCCAGTATAAGGCCATTCCGGAACTTGGGAAATTTGCGGTTGTCACGCGGGGCGTGACAACATTCAGCTTTCTCGTGTGTCGTGGGGAAAGTTCTGCAACGCAAAATTGTGCGTTTACTGGGATTGAGAGCGCAAATTCCCGTCAAATCGGGTCCCGCGCCCCATATGACGGATAATTTTTCACCACCTTTTTTTCTGACCTATACTGCTTCTACGTCCGGGCATGAGAGACGGGAGGCCACCGTTTCCTTTCGGTCCGGACGGGAGCGCGCGGGCGCGCACCGGTCTTGCGATACGGAAAGATTCGGGCCGCCCGCCGGCCGCAGAGGCCGGGCTTTCTGGCGGCATCAACTCTGGCGCCTAAGAAACGTCAGGGGTCGTCATTACGGCCGGTCCCGCCGGTTCGACAAAACGCTTTGGCGCGAGGCGCAAAGCCTCCGGACTTGTAAATTAGGATGGAAGTTTTGCGTCTCGCGCTTCTCTCCCCCTCTTCACGTTCGCGCATTCTAAATGCGCGGCGCCAAAACCTCATGGAGCGAACGCATGGCGACGAAACCGAAACAGACGGAACCGGACGAAGAGGCGCCGCCGTTCGGCTACGGCGATCTCGCCCAATGGGCCGAGATTTTCGAACCCTCGCCGGAGGCGGCCATGGTCGGCGCGATGGGCTATGCGGAAAAAGTGCTGGTCCCGCGGGCGCTGGCCGAGGCGCGGCGCAAGGCGGGCGACCCGTCGGCGAGCCCGCGCGACTATGATTGCGGCTGTCCGATCTCCGTCACCGACAAGCGTCCGCGCTGTTTCGGCTTGCGCGACTGCAAGTTTCGCGACCGCTATGAGGCAGAGCCGCGCAGCGTCGCCGATCCCGTGCGCCGCCAGACCTACAGGGCGCAATACCACAAGCTGAAAGCAGAGCTTCTCGCCATGCCGCCGGCGCAATCCTTCGAGCGGATACAACAGATCATCGAATGGTATCACCGCGAAGTCTACGTGAAAGGACGCGGGGACTCATGATTTCGCCGGCGCGTTCACAACCACCAGACACACCTCCGCGACGCCATCCTCGCCGAAAACGCCGATGATTTTCGCCGCCGCCGGGGACAGATCGATGATCCGGCCCTCCACAAACGGCCCGCGGTCATTGATCCGCACCGTGACGGTTTCGCCGCCACCGCCGTCTTCGTCATATCGCCGCCGGACAATGACCACGGTGTCGAAGGGCAGGGTGTTATGCGCGGCGGTGAACAGGGCCGGGTCGTAGATCTCGCCATTCGCCGTGGGGTTGCCCGCCAGGGCGCCATGATAATAGGAGGCGACGCCGCATTCAGGCTTTAGGCTGGGGCTTGGCGGCGCGGCCATCGGCTCGCGCCCGCAAGCGGCGGCGAACAGGAGGACAAAGGCGGCGCGGGCGTTCATGGCGAGACTATGCCGCGAGTCGGGCGCGCGCGGTTACTTATGATGAGGCGTCATCGGGCGCGGTTGTCAGCGTGCGGGCGATCTGCGGGAAGTGGCGCGCAAAGCCTGCATTGGCGAGGAAGAGGTGCGGCTGTTCCTTCACCTTCTTGCAGACCTCATAGGACCCCATGCGCGGGCCGCCGCTCATCAGGTCGCGCTTGGCCGCCGACATGGCGAACTTTTCGTTGCGGGCCCAGGCGTCTTCGATGGTGAGGCCCCGGGCTTCGAGCATGTCGGCGAGGGCGCTTTCCTCATTGCGGTTCATGCGCCGGAAACTCGATCCAAAAGCGGAGGCGTCTATATTCATCTCCGCGCAATAGGCGGGAATGGCGCGGCCGTTCACCAGGCTGAAGCCCATATAGATGCTGGCGGCGAGAGTGCGGCGCTCTTCGTCGGTTTTCATGGCGGCGGCGGTTTCGGCGAATGTGTCGCGAATGAAGCGTTTCTTCGCTTCGAAGGGCGGCAGGTTCGGATAGGTCTTCTCCGCAGAATTTGCGGCGCGCCAGATCTGCACGTCGGAATAGATCGATCCGGCGCCCGAGTCGCTGCAGGCGGCGAGACAGGCAAATGCGGCGGCGGCGATGAGTTTGCTCTTGCTGACGGTCATGTGGCGCTCCCCAAAGTATAAAGGGAGCCTAATCCTCGCCGGTGACTGTGCGCCTACCGCGAGAGCTGAAATTTTTAGTCCCGCGTTAACCCTTTGGGGCGGGCTTAAAAAAATCCGCGTGAGGACGAGCCTCACGCGGTGAAGGTTGACGGCCGAGCCCGGGAGGGTGTTGTGCCCGGCCGTTCATGCGCGCAATGGGCTGATTGCGCGGATCAGATGGATGCGTATGGCGCCGACAGAAGAAAGATGGCTGCGGCGAGGGCGGCGTAAATGAAACCGAATGTTCTGGCGTAGCGCATGGCGTCGTTCCTTCTGTCTCGCTTTTTCTCGGTCGGGCGTTCGCTTTGTTAATGAAGTCTTACCGCAGGCGTTCTCCTGTCGGTGTGACGGGCGTCACGGTTGTCGCGGATTGTCTGGAATGCATTTCTGACCCGCGGAAACTAAGAAAAATGTATGCTCATCATATAGTTGTCCTGCCCCCTTATAACTGGGCCGCTTAATTCG
>JAUHYK010000026.1 GCA_030426465.1 Alphaproteobacteria bacterium | reverse complement strand
GATCAGGTTTTGCTCATGAATATGTGCGGCCGCGGCGACAAGGACATTTTTACGGTGATGGATCTGCTGGGCGGGGCGTAGGCTGTGAGCGGCGGCGCTAAAAGGCGCGTTTGGACGAGGGGCCGCGAACGTGAATTGCACGCGATTGGCGCTACTGCAGAAGCATTGAGCGCACCTGACTCACAGGCCAATCTTATTCATTCAGTCCATGACTGGCTTGATGGCTCAATCTCTACGGAGAAGCTGAAAGAATCCTTCTTTGCCCTTCTCGATCAAAAACCCACGAAAATCGTGCTGGAGGCGGCTTTTTATTGGTTAAGGCGACTTCAGGAAGCGAATCCAGGTTTTGAGGACGTATTTGCTGCATATTGTGAGAGCCGTCACGCTTTGGTGCGGTTGTATGCGGCGAATACTCTACCCTCAATTTCCAACGACGAAGCCAAGCGCCAGTTTCGCGCGTTCCTAAACGATCGATCAAAACGAGTTCGAGGTGAAATTATTCAAGCCGCGCAAATGAGGCGTTGGCGAGTCGCCGTCACTTGCCTGCAAGATTATTTAAGCAGCGGGTCATGCGGCGGCGACAGCGATAAAGTGGCATGTGCCATCGAACTGATCGAGAAGGGGTTCCGATTGGACACTCAGAGTCCAGAGCGGGTTTGGTGGTATTCGGGAGACGGCCCAGGCGGCTCGGGAGCCGTAAGCAGTTCTCTAATTGCGGATGTGCCGGTTTCGCTGCTGACACACATCAATGAAATTGAAGAGCGGTACTGGAAAAAAAATCAAGCATATCCCATGCGCCCCGAGGGCTATGCTTACGACTTGAATTTGTTGCGGAACTGGAAGCCGCCGGACAGGGCATGATGAAGAAGAATGCAAAGCTGTCCGCCACCGTCGGCGTCGCCGAACTGGTCACCGTCGGACCGGGGGCTGAGTTGCTTGACCGCCGGCGGGTCGACCTCACCCGTGATCTGCCGGCCATGCCCTATCCCCATGAAGGGGCGTGGGCGGTGGGCCGCTATCGCTACAGTTTGCGCCAGATCCATAAAATCTGACCGATCCGGTTCAGGGCGCGAAACCCGAGATCGCCGAAGAGGCGGAAGCCGCCACTAAACAAGAGCTTGCCGATGCAGAGACGGCGGTCGGCGCCTAACCTTTTGTCCGATTTAGTCGGATGCAAGCTAATATCAGGAAAGTTTTGTTGCGCAGCATAAGCCGCAGCATTTCGCCTTGCGAGAACCTTTCAGCGGCCACGCTGTTGCCTCCATTAGATCCCATAAGCAAAGGCCGGAGGCCCCTGATATGATGAGAACAGCAATCGTCGTCGCCATGCTCGCCCTTGGTCTTGCCGCTTGTGGCGGCGAGGAAGCGGAAGAACAGGCCGATTATGTGACAGACCCCGAACGGCTCGCGCCCCAGCCTGCGCCTGCGCCGACGCCCCGTTCCGTGGCGGAGCAGGCGGAAGAACCCGCAGACGATCCTGCGCCTGACGCGCTCACGCCTGACGGCTGGGAAAACCTTCGCATCGGTATGACCCGCGAAGAGATCGAGGCTGCATACGGCTCCGACGCCAACCCAAGCGCCGTGGGCGGGCCGGAGCCTGACAAATGCGACGAGTTCTACGCTGAAGATGCGCCCGAAGGGTTGCTCCTCATGCTGACCGACAACAGGCTGTCGCGCATCACCGTGACCTCCGATGCGGATGTGAAAACCGATAAAGGGATCGGCGTCGGCGCCAATGCCGATGCGGTCAAAACTGCCTATGGCGACAACGCGATTGTGACGCCGCACAAATATGTCGAAGCGCCGGCCGAATACATCACCGTCTGGAACACCGACCGCTCCGGGGAAAGCTTTGTGCAGGATGAAAGCGCCCGCGGCCTCCGCTACGTCATTGGCCGCGACGGCACGGTCGAAAGCATTCACGCGGGCGGCCCGGCGATCCAGCTTGTCGAGGGGTGTCTCTAGGGGAGTGGCGGCTAATGTCCGCCGCCGAAAATTCCGGTGCGTACGGAATAATCCACGGCCAGCGCATATTCCGGATCGTCATCTGAATCCACCAGCAACTGACCGGCGTGATTGAGGAGCTTGTGGCAATCGCGTGTCAGATGACGCAGGCGCACGGTCTTGCCGCGCGCTTCATATTTATAGGCCAGATCTTCAATCGCCTGCAGCGCGGACTGGTCCACAACCCGTGAGCGCAGGAAGTCGACGATAACGACATCGGGGTCTTCATCGGGCGTGAACAATTCCGCGAAGCCGTCGGTGGAGCCAAAGAAAAGCGGCCCGTCGATCTCATAGACCTTGGCGCCCGCTTCGGTATGGCTATCGCGGGTGACGGCGTGGATACGCCTTGCATTGTTCCAGGCGTAAGCGAGCGCCGAAACGATGACGCCGACAACCACAGCGACGGCGAGGTCGTGCATCACCGTGACAGCGGTGACGAGCACGATGACGAAAGCATCGGTGAGGGGAATGCGCCGCATAATCCGCAGGGACTGCCAGGCGAAAGTGCCGATCACCACCATGAACATCACGCCCACCAGCGCGGCGAGGGGGATCTGTTCGATAAGCTGCGATGCAAACAGGATGAAGGCGAGCAGGAACAACGCCGCAGAAACGCCGGACAGGCGCGTGCGTCCACCGGATTTCACATTGATCATGGACTGGCCGATCATGGCGCAGCCGCCCATGCCGCCGAAAAATCCGGTGACGAGATTGGCGGTTCCTTGCGCCACGCATTCGCGCGAGGCGCCGCCGCGCTGATGAGTGATCTCACCAACCAAATTCAACGTCAGCAGGCTTTCGATAAGGCCAATGGCGGCGAGGATCAGCGCATAGGGAAAGACGATTTCCAGCGTTTCCAGATTGAGCGGCACCATCGGCAGGTGCAGGGCCGGCAGGCCGCCCTTGATCGAGGCGAGGTCGCCAACGCGCGGGGCATCGAGGCCGAGCGCGAGCACGATGGCGGTGGTGAGTGCGATGCCGGCCAGCGGCGCGGGGATCGCCTTGGTGAGTTTCGGCGTCGCCCAGATGACAGCCATGGTCAGCGCGGTCAGCGCCAGCATGATGATCAGCGGCGCGCCGGTCATCCATTCGCCGGTGACGCCCATTGAGTGGCCTTCGGCCGCGCCCGCCGCAGCGCTGCCCGGAACCTGAAACTGGCTGAGCTGCGCCAGGAAAATCACGATGGCGAGCCCGTTGACGAAACCGAGCATGACCGGATGCGGCACCAGTCGGATAAACTTTCCGAGCCGAAACAGCCCAGCAAGAATCTGCAATACGCCCATGAGAACCACGGTCGCGAACAGATATTCAACGCCATGCTCGGCGACCAGCGCCACCATCACAACGGCAAGCGCGCCGGTGGCGCCGGAGATCATCCCCGGACGGCCGCCGATCAGCGCAGTGATCAGCCCGACGATAAACGCCGCATAAAGACCCACCAGCGGATGCACGCCCGCAACGAAAGCGAAGGCGACGGCTTCGGGCACCAGCGCCAGGGCGACGGTGAGCCCGGACAGGACCTCGGTTTTCACCCGCTCCGGGGTGAATTTTGTGAGATCGGGGGCCGACCAGTCGGCAAAGGTCAAACGTTCAGCGAACGCGGCGAAGGTTGTTTTCGTCACGGATGGGCCCTGTGCATTGTGCGGGAGAAAGGAAGGCGAGGCTTTCCATAGACTATTCATGCTGCGACGCAACATCGTTTCTGGCTTCGCTTGTCACTCGGGACGTAAATCGAAAAAACAAATGTTTTGGATTTAAATTATCTGTTTGATCTATAAATGAGCCAGAGCCATGTCTTGTCCAACACGAACGCATTGGAGCGTTGCGAAAGGAGAGAGATCATGGCGACGGACACCAGACTGACGACCACAGCGGGCGCGCCGATTGCGGACAATCAGAACTCAAAGACGGCGGGCGCACGCGGGCCGTTGCTGGTGGAGGACTATCAGCTTCTTGAAAAACTCGCCCATCAGAACCGTGAGCGTATCCCCGAGCGTGTGGTGCACGCCAAGGGCTGGGGGGCCTTCGGGACGTTTACCGTCACCCATGACATCACGAAATACACCCGCGCCGATATCTTTTCGAAGGTTGGCAAGGAGACGCCGATGCTGGCGCGTTTTTCAACCGTCGCCGGAGAGATGGGCGCAGCCGACACCGAACGCGACGTGCGCGGTTTCGCGCTAAAATTTTACACCGATGAAGGCAATTGGGATCTCGTTGGCAACAACACGCCGGTCTTTTTCGTGCGCGACGCCTATAAGTTTCCGGATTTCATTCACACGCAAAAACGCCATCCCAAGACCAATCTCAGAAGCGGGACCGCGATGTGGGATTTCTGGTCCCTGTCGCCGGAGTCGCTGCATCAGGTGACGATCCTGATGTCCGACCGGGGCATCCCGACCACGCCGATGCATATGAACGGTTATGGCTCGCACACCTATTCCATGGTCAATGCGGCGGGCGAGCGGGTCTATGTGAAATATCACTTCAAGACCCGTCAGGGCCATGGCCACTACACCAATGACGAAGCGGCGGTGAAAATCGGCAAGACCCGCGAGGCCTATCAGGAGGCGCTTTTCGGCGCCATCGAAAGCGGCTTCCATCCGAAATGGGATCTGAAAATCCAGGTGATGACGGAGGCACAGGCCGAAGCGGCGCCGTTCAATCCGTTTGATCTGACGAAAGTCTGGCCCCATGGCGACTATCCGCTGATCGATGTCGGCGTGATGGAGTTGAACCGCAATCCGGATAATTATTTCTCGGAGATCGAGAACGCAGCGTTCAGCCCATCCAATGTCGTGCCGGGGATCGGTTTCTCGCCGGACAAGATGTTGCAAGCGCGGATATTCTCCTACGCCGATGCTCATCGTTACCGCCTCGGCGCCCATTATGAGAGCCTGCCGGTCAACCAGCCGCGCTGCCCGGTCCATCACTATCACAAGGATGGCGTGATGAATTTCAAGGGCCAGCAAACGGGCAATGCGGACGCGTATTACGAACCGAACTCTGTCGACGGCGCGCCGCGCGAGGACAAGAGTTTCGCCGAGCCGCCGCTGAAACTTTCCGGCGCTGCGGATCGGTTCGATCACCGCGAGGGCAATGACGACGTCTCGCAACCCCGGGCGCTGTTCAACCTGTTCGATGATGCGCAAAAACAGCGGCTTTACAGCAATATCGCCGAGGCGATGGCTGGCGTGCCGGATGCGATCATCGAGCGCCAGCTGGCCTTGTTCGCGCAGGTTCATCCTGACTACGCCGCGGGCGTTCGCGCGGCCCTGGACGCTTAATCCCTCCGGCGGCGGCGCCTCTCCTCGCCGCCGCCGACACTATGTTCGCCGTCCTGTCTGTTTCCGCCCTCCCTCTCCCCCGACGGTTGCGGCGATGGCGGGGCGGCGAACGCCTGTTTTCAGAACAATCAGACCGGAACCGCCTCGAACAGGCTCTGGCCATGCGGGTTTTCGGTGACGCGGTCGAGGGCGAAGCCGGATGTTGAAAACAGCTCCTCGAATTCAGACAGGCGGCGTTCGCGTCCCCCGGTCAACAGGTTCATCATATTGATGTCGAGCGCATAACCCGGATGCGGGGCGGGCTCTTCGGGCAGGAGAAAGTCAATGACCGCGAGGCGCCCGTCACCGGCGATGGCGGCGCGAATGTTTTTCAAAATCGCGACGCATTCCTCATCGCCCCAGTCATGAAGGATCTGTTTCATCAAATAGAGATCGCCGCCTTCGGGCACGGCCTTGAAAAAATCGCCGCCGACAATGTCGATGCGGTTTTTCAGGGGCGAGGAAGCGAGGTTTTCTTTCGCCTGCGCCGCCGTGCCCGGCAGGTCGAAAATGACGCCTGTCGCCGACGGGTATTCGGTCAGGAGGCGCGTCATCAGCCGTCCATGGCTGCCGCCGATATCGACGGCGCGCGTGAAAGGCTTGAACTGATGCTGGCTGAAAATGAACGTCTCAAAAGCATTGGTGATGCTCGACATCAGCTTGCCGAATTCATCAGCGAGTTCCGGCCTTTCACTAAGATAGTCAAAGACCGGCTGGCCGTAATGATGTTCGAAGGAGGCGATTCCGGTCTTCATCGCCTGATCAAGCTTCAGTCCCGGCGGAAAATTCACATTGAGCCAGCGCACGACTTCCTGCCGCTCCTGAAAGGCGCGCGACCGCGCCGTGTGGATGATACGGTCTTCGCTGTCGATCTCGATGACTTCCTGCGACGCGAGAAAATTCATCACGCGTCGCAGCATGTCGGTCTTCATGCCGGCGCGCGCCGCGAGCGTTTCCATGGGAGTTGGCTCGTCGCCCAGATGGTTGAGCACCTGCGAACGAGATATCGCATGCAGCACCCAGATGGAGGTCTGCGAATGGATGAGCCAGGCGTGAAAGTCGTTAAAATCGTCCAGCAGCGCGCCAAGTGTTTTGGTCATTACGGTCCCTCCCCAATTATGTTGCGGTTCGGGCGGGGCCCGCCGCAATCTGTCCGCCTAGTCTTCGCGCAGCGAGAATTTTTTGCGCAACACAAACCGCAGCAAAAGATAACCGAGAAGGCCCACAGGCCCGAACATGAACGTGCCCAACAGGCAGGGAATGACCATGAGATGGGGGAGGTTGCGGCGGATGGCGTCGCGCCCGATCCATGCGCCCACAAAAAGATCGAAGACGAGATAATGCGTCCAGCCGATGATGATCCCGTTCGGATGATCGAAGATCGCGGCGACGCCGTCGATTGAGGAAAAGCCGGCGCCGTCTGCGGACTGTCCTAGAAAAATCCCTGCGCCAAGGGCCGCAACATAAATCGTCCCCATCAGCGCCGGATAGACCATCGAATGAACCAGCACGGATGTGAGTTGCGAGCGCGGCAGAAAGATCAGCAGCGCCCAGCCGGGCACGACCAGCGCATTGATGAGCTGATAGGCGCGCGCCCAGTCATCCGCGCTCATGTCCATTGCTTTCTCCCGGTTCTATTTCAGTTGAACATCAATCATGGCGTTATCGCGCTTTCGGCGCCAGCACGGCGTTTTCGATTTTCGCGGGCCGCCCCTTTTCGTCGACCAGCGCGACACGCAAGGGCCGGCCGGTTTTGCGGTCGATGACGTCGACTGGCGCCGGGCCTTTGAGCGCATGCGCTTCACCCCATTGGGTCAGCGCCATAAAAGTGACGGCGAGGTCCCGGCCCGCTGCGCTCAAACCATAGGCCTCGCGGGCGCGCTCGCCGGGCTCCTGATAGGGGCGCCGCTCCAGAAGGCCCATCTCCACAAGCTTTGCGAGCCGGTCAGTGAGCGTGGAGCGCGGCGCGCCAAGGTCAGCGCGCATGTCGTCATATCGCTGCACGCCGTAAAACGCCTCTCTGAGAATGAGAAGCGTCCAGCGGTCGCCGAGAATTTCAGCGGCCATGGCCATAGGGCAGGCGTCTTTGGGAACAAGCGCGCGGCGGCGGATGGAGGCGTCTGTAGAAGCTGAGTTTGACATTCGGTATCAGCTAACGCAAAACCCCCTGAGTTCAAAATTCAATATCAGGGGCGCAACGATGGGAAGCCAATTGCAGGACGATCCGCTCGACGATTTCGAGGCGCGCGCCATCAAACTCGATGGCGTCGAAAAGCGGGTGTATGTGTGCGGAACGGGCCCTGCGGTCATCGTCATGACCGAGATGCCGGGGATCAGTCCTCATGTGGCGCGCTTTGCGCGCTGGGTCTGCGACGCCGGATTCTCTGTCTACATGCCTTCGCTGTTTGGTCGGGACGGCGTTGTTCCGTCTGCGGAGGAAGGGGCGGCGGTGTTCAGACATGCGTGCATGAGTGCTGAGTTTCGCGCCTTAGCCGGCAATGGGTCGAGCCCGGTGACGCAGTGGCTGCGCGCGCTGGCCCGCCTTGCGCATAAAGAATGCGGGGGGCCGGGAGTGGGCGCCATCGGCATGTGTTTCACCGGCAATTTCGCCCTGTCGATGATGCTTGAACCCGCCATGCTGGCGCCGGTCCTGTCGCAGCCCTCCTTGCCTCTTGATGATCCGGCTAGCGTCGAAAGTCCGCCTGACGAACTGGCGGCGGTGCGCGCGCGGCTCGACAAGGACGATCTCACCGTCATGGGGTTTCGTTTTGAAGGCGACAAATTTTGCCAGGCCGCGCGGTTCGCAGCTTATGAAAAGGCTTTAGGCGAACGTTTTATCGGGCGGGTTCTGCCCGACAGCGCCGCGAAGAAGGACGGCCTGCCGCCCTTCTTCGCTGAACATGTCCCGACGCCCCACAGCGTTGTCACCGTGCATCTGCGCGATGAGGCCGGCTCGCCGACGCTTGCGGCGCGCGATGAAATTCTCGGATTTTTCGAACGCCGGTTGAAAACCTAAGCGGCGAGGCGGGCGCTCAGCGCATCGCGCCAGCCGTTCATCAGTGCGGAATAGGACTGTTCCGTATGCTCATCGACGATGATGCGTCCTTTCTGCGACAGGGCCGTATGCTCATAGCTCGCGGTCACAGTCGCGCCGCCATTTGTTTCATCTACGGCGATGTCGAGGCGGGTTACGCATTCTTTCGGCGTCACCTTGATCATGGTGAGGCGGCGCGTCTGCGGGTCATGGAACGGCGTCACCCAGATCGCCTCGGCGCTGTCGTCATTGCTGGCGATGGAGGCGCTGGCGGGCGTCGTGAAGATGCAGCCTTGCTCCACCAGGCCCGATGCGGAGAGGATGAGATTGGTGATCCATCCCGGCTCCCATTCATATTCGCGCACCGGGCACATCATGGCGAAGACGGCGCCGGGTTCAGCGGCGATCTCAAAACTGGCGGTGCGTTTGCGGCGATAGGGTTTTTCCACAGCGATGGCGGCGTCAAAGGGAGATGCGGTCATGGCTATTTCTCATCAAGCAAATGGCTGTCATCAGCCGTCAGATCGAGGCCGGTGGATTTCTTCGCCTCGGCGATCTGCTTCAAGGGCTCGTCGCCGAAGGCCGGCTTGCCCTCGAAGGCGTGCAACACGATCCCTTCAAGAAGATCGCCGAGGCTTAACTCCTTGTGCGCGGCTATAATTTTCAGCGTTTTCAGGATGCGCTTTTCGATACGCACTCCAGTCTGAACGCGAGTGATGGTTTTGCGGTTTTCGGTCATCCATAATGGTACCATGGTACCAATATGGATGCAAGCCCGCATGGCGGACACCAGGCGCCGTCTTTGTGACGCGCCGCGATTTCCCTTTGCGCGAGAAACTGGTTAAGCAGGGCCTAAAAATCGAATTGGAAACCCGCCAGCCGGATTTACCGAACCGGCGTAAATGACGAGTACTCTGCGTTTCATGCCAAATACACTTCCTGCCGCCGTCTCCCGGAATTTCGCAAAATTTCAGGAGGCTGCCGATCACGCGGCCCACAATCTCTCGCAAGGGGCGGCTCACGCCGCTGCGGATGTCCGGGCCGAAATTCTTCGCCGTATCGTTTCCCATTGCGCCGAGTTCCAGACGGTCGATCTGCGCCGCTCCATCGGTCAGGCGGCCTTGTCGCTGGCGCTTTATTTTGGGGCGACAGCGGGGCTGATCATGCTGGTCAAAACCGGCTACTGGCCTCTGGCGGTTTTGTTGTCGCCGGTCGCGGGGCTGTTGCTCGTCAAGCTCTTCACCATCCAGCATGATTGCGGTCATGGCAGCTATTTCAAGAACAAGCGCGCCAATCATGCTCTGGGGTTTTTAATCAGCATTCTGACCTTCACGCCTTATGGGTTCTGGCGCGACGCTCACAACCGTCACCACGCCAGTTCGGGCGATCTCGACCGGCGCGGCGTCGGCGGCGTCGACACGCTGACCGTTGCGGAATATCGCGCCCTCAGCCCCGGGAAGCGGATCATGTACCGGGTCTATCGCCATCCGGTCGTGATGATCGTCATTGGCGCGCCGCTGTATTTTTTCATCCTGCAACGCTTTCCCCTGGCCGGGCCGATGCCGTTTGCGGAAATCTATCACGGCATGAAGCTGCGCCAGATCTGGCGTTCGGTGGCGACGCTCAACCTCGCGCTCGCCGTGGTTTATGGCGGGCTTGGCGTATGGCTCGGGTTCGGAACGCTGGCGCTGGTTGTGCTGCCTGTCGTCACGGTCGCCGCCTGGGCGGGGACATGGCTGTTCTTCGTGCAGCATCAATATGAAGACACCTATTGGGCGAGCCGCCCGGAATGGAATTACGCGGAGGCGGCGATTTTCGGCTCCTCTCACTACAAGCTGCCGACGCCGCTGCGCTGGTTTTCCGGCAATATCGGCCTGCACCATATCCACCATCTGGCGTCCCGCATCCCCAATTACCGGCTGATGGAATGCTACCGCGCGAGTGAGGATTTGCTGGCGCTCCCGGTGATGACCATTCGCGATTCCATTCGCTGCGCCCGTTTGGCGCTGTGGTGCACCGAGCGTCGCAAGATGGTGAGCTTTTCTGCGGCGTAAGTTTCCTGCCCGCACTAACTTTCCTGTTTGGTCTGACAACCGGCGCCAATTCGTGTTTACTGCTCCCTTGAACATCACGGGAGCCATTCATGAAACACCGCCTTTCGGCCTGCGCCGCCATTGCTGCGCTTCTCATCGTCTCGCCTGTCGCCGCGCAATCGGATCTGAAAGCAGATGTCGCCGCTGATTATGACGCCAATCTTGAGGCGCTGTTCCAGTGGTTTCATCAAAATCCGGAGCTGTCCCATCGCGAGTTCAAGACCGCGAAACGTCTGGCCGATGAAATCCGCGCGCTTGGCTTTGACGTGACCGAAGGCGTTGGCGGCACGGGCGTTGTCGCGGTGATGGAGAATGGCGACGGGCCGACCGTCATGATCCGCGCCGACATGGACGGCCTGCCGGTGAAAGAAGACAACGACCTTCCCTATAAATCCACAGCGACGCAGGAAGACATCGACGGGATCGTCAAACCGGTGATGCACGCCTGCGGTCACGACACCCATGTCACTGGCCTTGTCGGAACCGCGCGCCAGATGGCGGCGCGTAAGGACCAATGGTCGGGCACGCTGGTGCTGATTGGCCAGCCGGCGGAAGAACGCATTTCCGGCGCCCGCGAGATGATGGCGGACGGGCTTTATAAGCGCTTTCCAAAACCTGATTATGCGCTGGCTTTTCATGTCTCTTCCGGCACACCTGCGGGCCGGATTGAAGCGCCGCTCGGCATTACGGGATCAAGCTCCGACAGCGTCGACATTATCGTGCATGGCGTCGGCGCTCATGGCGCCTCGCCCCATAAGGGCGTCGATCCGGTGCTGGTCGCGTCGCAAATTGTCGTGTCGCTGCAATCGGTTGTTTCGCGTTCGATCGCGCCGCTAGACGCTGGCGTGATTACGGTGGGTTCAATCCATGGCGGGACCAAGCACAATATCATCGGTGATGAAGTGCATATGCAGCTGACGGTTCGGTCCGACGACCCGGAAGTGCGTATGCAATTACTGGACGCTATCGACCGTGTTGCGGAAGGTGTCGCGATCTCGCTCGGTGTGCCGAAGAAATTGATGCCTGAGGTGATCCGCTCGGAAACCGAAACGACGCCGCCGACGATCAATGACGCAGCGACGGCGCAAATCGTCCGTGACGCGATCACCGCGGGGATGGGCGAGGGCGTTCTTTATGAGCAGCCCCGCACCGGCATGGGGGCGGAAGATTTCGCCTATTTCGTCACGCCAGAGACCGGCGTTAAAGGCGTTTATTTTGATGTGGGCGGCACGCCTGAAAAGGATGTGGACAATGCGCCCTCACATCACTCGCCATTTTTTATCATCCAGCCGGAACCCGCGATCAAGACAGCGGTGGAGGCGATGACTTTGTCGGCCCTCGCCTTGTTCAATCAGAACTAACGCGTTTTCAGCAAGAACAAATGTCAGGCGGACGCGGGTTCGCCTGGCGTGTTTTCATGAAGGTGCGGCGCCCAGATCTTCATGCGGTGGGTCAGGTCGTTTTTCTTCAGCGGTTTTGAAAGATAGTCATTCATACCGGCGTCGATACACACATGCTGGTCGGCGGGTCTGATATGCGCGGTGATGGCGACGATGGGTGTGCGCTTTTCACCGCGCTTTCTTTCAAGCGTTCTGATTTTTCGCGTGGCTTCGAGCCCGTCCATGATCGGCATCATGATATCCATCAGGACCAGGTCGACATCGTTTCGATAGAACAGCCTGACAGCGTCCTTGCCGTTTTTGGCGACAATCGCCCGGCATTCGAAATTCGCAAGATAGTGCTCAAGCACTTTCAGGTTTACGTCATTGTCTTCAGCGATAAGGATCGTTGGCGCTTTGGCGGGTTCGCCCTGCGAGGATTGGTCAGCGGCCGGAACATTAACGTCGGACATCAGGATATTCCCGTGGCTGGTGTGGCGGGCGACGGTTACAACTTTGCCGGTCGAGCCTAAAAAGACTGCAAAACTTTGGATAAAAATTTACGGCGGCGTTTAACCAAGGGACCCGCGCCGGTGTCGCCCATCGTCGCGCTGTTGGGCGAAAGACGCTGTGATTTCAGCCTCTTACTGGCTGCTGTCCGCCGGCCCGCATCCGCGCAAGATTAACCGCTGCAGCCCGACTGCGAACGGTTCTTGGCGCGCCCGTAATAAAGAGGGCGAGATTGTGGCGGTGAAAGTTCAGGCCCTTGCGATGATCTATCTAATCATCATCGCCATATTGCACGCCGTTGATTTCGATATCGCCATCGCCGCGCGCGCGGATCTTGCCTTCGTAACGGGCGATGTGCACCGATCCGCTGTGTCCGGCATATACAGTCGGGTTGACGGCGACGCCGTCAAACTCAAATCCGCCGGAGCCGCGAATGTCGACCAGCAGATTTTCCGCCCGCCCGCCATTGATCTCGATATCGCCGCTGCCGTTGATCTCGGCGCCGGCCTTGCCGCGAAGGCTGGCAAGCGCAACGTCGCCGGAGCCACGAATGCTGATCACGGCGCCGTCCTCGACATCACCGGTCTCCACATCTCCGCTGCCTTGAATGGAAAGGTCGAGCGCGCCGTCGACGCGGCCAAGAATGATGTCGCCTGAACCGTGAATGTCGAGCGAAGCGGGCCCCCCAATATCGCCAATGACGATATCGCCAGAGCCGTGAATTTTCGCCTTGAGCGCGCCGGCTGACTTTGCGGTCAGATCGCCCGAGCCATAGATCGCCGTCGTGAAGTCGCCCTTAATATCGCCAGCCTTCAGATCGCCGGAGCCGTGAATTGAGATATCCGCCGAGGCAAGGTCGCCAACGACGCCCACAACATGGCCTTCGCTGATGGAAAGATCGCCGCGCGTGTCGCCGACCGACAGCATGATAACGGCGCTGTCGAAGTCGAGGTCTGCGCCGACGGGAACGCGCAGGGTCAGCGTCGGATAATCTTCGAGAAAAACCCGGAAGGCGTCTTTGTGATGTTTGCGCCAGTTGACGTCACGTTGCCAGCGGGTGTCGTCAGGGTCTTCGTCGCTGGAAATCATCAAAACGCCGTCGCGCGTTGTGACATGAACAGGATAGCTCGAATCCTTGCCATCGATGCGCTCCAGGCTGACGCCGTCGCCGCTCGACGTTTCGATCTTCACCGTGCCGATGAAATTCTCAATATCGAGCTTTGTGATGCTCTCATGCGTCGTTGTTTCCGCCGCCGCCGCTGCGAGAAAAGGCGCGCAGAAGGTCGCCGTAAAAAGGAAGATGCGCATTGGTTTTCCCCTCATTGGGTTGGAGCCGCCCGTCGGGGGAAGAGCTTATCCCCAAGGCCCGTGCGGGGCAAACCCGCCGCAATTTCGCCATGAAAAGACCCCGGAAAGACCTCCGCTTCTCCCGACGGCGAAAACCCCGGTTTGCGTTTACCTGTCATGAGACGGCCCGGGCTTGGGGCTCTCCAGTCTCTGGGAGTAGGAGTTGAGATCATGCTGAAGAAAGTTGTGTCGAGCGCCCTTGGCGCAGGGCTTGTTTTATTTGGAGCGCAGGCCTTCGCGGGGGAATGGAAGTTCAATCCGCGCGCCTGTCCGGATATTGTCGAGGACCGTTACGATCGCATCGAAGACCGCCGCGACTATCGAACCGATTATGGCCGCCGCGACCGGCGCGAAGATCGTCACGACCGGCGCGAAAACCGGCGTGATGAAGCGATCACCGTTTGTCCGAGCCGCGCCTTTTACTATCAGCCGGACAGGCGCGAGTTACGCCGCGCCAATAATCGCGGCCGCGGTTACGCCTGGGGCCATCAGGCGCGTCCACCGGTGAAATATGATCGCCGCATCGGCATGTATTACCGCTACGCCGAAGGCCGGAAGATTTACATTCGCGGTTAGAATCCAAGCTGAATAAAATGTCTGACTGTGTGAACGGCGCCCATATGGGCGCCGTTTGCATTTAATGATGACGCAAGGCGCTGATGAGTTCGCGCTTGGTCATATTGGAGCGGCCTTCGACGCTGATTTCTTTCGCCCGGTCATAAAGATCGTCTTTCTTCCACTCTTCATAGGGTTTGGCTGCGCCGCCTTTTTTTGAAGGGTGCTGATTATTATTGGCCTGCGCATTGGCGATGCGCGCGGCTTTCTCCTTGCTCGCGCCATCGTCTCGCAGAGCCTGATAGGTTTCATCATCCTTGATGCTAGGGCCATGGTTCCGGGTCATTTTCATTCCTTTTCATCGCTTTTGCGCACGCGCGTTACGCCGGCGGGGCGTTCGCTCGCCCGTTTTTCCTCATCTTTCTTGCCGATTTTTTCCTGAAGGTTGCCGCCGGAAACGCCGCCCTGGGACGGCGCGCCCGGCTCACCCAGATATTCCTTGTCTTCGAGCGCTTCCTGACGGGTCTTGGGGCGGGCCATGTTGTTCTCCTTTTGGCTGGTGTGTGCGGTCAACGCACTGTGAAGCGAACACGGAGGCTGCGGCGCCTGTTCCGAAATCTCGGGTGGCGCTTCCTTCGCAGGTGCGGTATAGCGCGCCGCGAAAGTTGATAACGGGGACGTCCATGACCGCCAAAAAAGACATCAAGAAAGTGGTGCTCGCCTATTCCGGTGGGCTGGACACTTCCGTCATCCTGAAATGGCTTCAGGTGGAATATGGATGCGAGGTCGTTACCTTTACGGCGGACCTCGGGCAGGGTGAGGAGCTTGAGCCTGCGCGCCGCAAGGCCGAGCGCGCCGGCATCAAGGAAATTTACATCGAGGATGTGCGCGAGGAATTCGTGCGCGACTTCGTTTTCCCCATGTTCCGGGCCAACGCCGTTTATGAAGGGCTCTATCTCCTCGGCACGTCGATCGCGCGCCCGCTGATCGCCAAGCGCCTGGTTGAGATCGCGGCGGAAACCGGCGCTGACGCAATTGCCCATGGCGCCACCGGCAAGGGCAATGACCAGGTCCGGTTCGAGCTGAACGCATACGCCCTCAACCCCGACATCCATGTCATTGCACCCTGGCGCGACTGGGATCTGAACAGTCGCGAAAAACTGATCGACTGGGCGGAAAAGCACCAGATCGAAATTCCGAAGGACAAGCGCGGCGAAGCGCCTTTCTCGGTGGACGCGAACCTTCTGCACACATCTTCTGAGGGCAAGGTGCTCGAAGATCCGGCGGTTCCGGCGCCCGATTATGTCTATCAGCGCACGGTCGATCCGGAAGATGCGCCAGACAAGCCCGAAGTGATCGAGATCGGTTTCGACCGCGGCGACGCAATTTCCATCAACGGCAAGCCGATGTCGCCGGCGACGCTGCTCACCGAGCTTAATGAATATGGCCGCAAGCACGGCATCGGCCGGCTCGATCTCGTGGAAAACCGTTTTGTCGGTATGAAATCGCGCGGCATTTATGAAACGCCGGGTGGGACGATCTTGCTGGCCGCCCATCGCGGCATCGAACAGATCACCCTCGATCGCGGCGCGGGCCACCTGAAAGATGAATTGATGCCGCGCTATGCAGAGCTCATTTATAACGGCTTCTGGTTCGCGCCCGAGCGCGAGATGCTGCAGGCCGCCATCGACAAGAGCCAGGAGCGGGTGTCCGGAACGGTCATGCTGAAGCTCTATAAAGGCTCGGCCAATGTCATTGGCCGGTCATCGCCCAACACGATCTATTCAGAAGCCCACGTCACTTTCGAAGAAGACATGGTCTATGACCAGAAAGACGCTGAAGGCTTTATCAAACTGAACGCGTTGCGGCTTAAGCTGCTCGCGCGCCGCAACATGAATGCAGAGTAGAAGAGAGTAATGGACCTTTCAAAAATTACGCCTGGCGTGAACCCGCCCAAGGACATCAATGTCGTTGTCGAGGTTCCTCTTGGCGGCGAGCCGATCAAGTATGAAATCGACAAGGCGTCCGGCGCCATGTTCGTCGACCGTTTTCTCTATACGTCGATGCGCTACCCCTGCAATTACGGCTTCATCCCGCAGACCCTCGCCGATGACGGCGACCCTGTGGATGTCATGGTGATGGGCAACCGGCCTCTGGTGCCGGGCGCGGTGGTCGCCGGCCGTCCGGTCGGCGTTCTTCTGATGGAAGACGAGGCGGGCCTCGATGAAAAAATCCTGGCGGTGCCCTCGGAGCGTTTGACCCGCTACTACGCCAAGATCAAAACCTATGAAGATCTGCCCGATATCATGATCGAGCGGATCAGCCATTTCTTCGAGCACTACAAGGATCTTGAGCCAGACAAATGGGTCAAGATCGTTGGCTGGCGCGGCGCGGAGGAGGCTGAAAGGCTGATCATGGAAGGCCTCAAGGCCGAACAGGCCCGCACGGCGAAGTCTTAACCCTTTTTTAACCACGGTTTTTGGGTTAGCATCCCCTGTCCGAACAGGACATTCGCCCTGTATTGAGAGAAGTGCTGGGCGAGGGGCGGCGAGAGCGAGGGGTGGAGATGCGTAATATTGAAGCCATTTTTGGGGGCGTCCTGGCGCTGGTTGTGCTGGGGGTCGCCCTCTATGCGGTGATGAACACCTCTTTCAGTTCAGGGTCAGGCGTCGAAACCGCGCCGGCTTCGACGCAGGTGACGTATTCCTCCAGCGCCCCGGCGCCGACGATTACGGCCGCATCCGGTCAGGATCTGGTATGCGAATGTTATGACGCAGCCTTTTCGCTGGCGTCGCAGGCGAATGTGCTCTCACCGGAATACCGCACCGGCTTTCAGCAATGCCGGGCCCGTGGCGGCGTGGATGCAGGCGACGCCTGGACGGCGGGCTGGAATGCGCGTCTTTCCGGCCGGCCTTACGAGGCGAGCTGCCGCTCCTATAAGCGCCGGCGCTAATTCATACCTTCTACGGATTGCATCCGGCCGCCTGGCGCATGGAGCGCCGGCTACCGAAATCCATTATCTACCCGAAAAGTTCTCGATTACGGTCTTGAAGGGAACAACACCAACATCTGCGAACAGGCCCGCCTTGTTATAGGGGTCTTCGTCGGCGATGGCGCGCGCCTTCGCCTCGTCAGCCGCCTCGATCACCATCATGGAGCCGATGGGATCGCCCTTGCCGTCGAGCATCGGCCCGCCGAGAAGAAGCTTGTTTCCAAAAGATTGAAAATATTCGAGATGCGCCGGGCGGGTCGCCATGCGTAGCTCGAGAGAGTCCGGTTTGTCCCGGCAAAGTAAAACAAATTGGGGCATCGTTACGTTTCCGATTTTAAGGGGCGCGCCATCAGGGCGGCGATGATTTCGTCAACTGACTTGGCGCTTGAGACGAGGGCGGCGACGGCTTCGCAGACCGGGGCCTCTACCCCGGCCTTTTCGGCGAGGGCGTGGATGGCGCCGGCGGTGGCGACGCCTTCGCTCACAGTTTTGCGCTCGCCGAGAATATCTTTGAGCGTGCGGCCTTTGCCGAGCTCGATCCCGAGGGACATATTGCGCGATTGCGGCGAAGAGGCTGTGAGGATGAGGTCGCCAAGGCCAGAAAGCCCGGCCATGGTTTCTTTCTTGGCGCCCAGCGCCACACCGAGCCGCTGAAACTCGGCGAATCCGCGCGCGATCAGGGCGGCCCTGGCGCTTTCACCGAGACCGCGGCCCTGAACCACGCCGGCGGCGATGGCGAGCACATTCTTCACCGCGCCGCCCAGTTCCGCGCCGGTCAGATCGTCGGAAAGATAGGGCCGGAAATGCGGCGCCCCGATGGTCGCCATCCAGCGAGCGCCAAGATCTGGGTTGGCGGCGGCGAGGGTGACGGCGGTCGGTAAGCCCATGGCGACGTCCCGGGCAAAGCTCGGCCCGGACAAAACAGCGGGCTCCGCCTCCGGCCATACCGCGCTCAAAACCTCGGTCATCATCATGCCGGTCGACTGTTCAATGCCTTTAGAGCAGAGCGCTACCGGCGTCGCGGCGCCATTGGTGGCGTCTCTGAGGTCTGCGAAGACGGGGCGGGCGTATTGCGCCGGAACGACAAAAAGTATGGCCTCGGATGCAGCGGCCATACCCAGTGACTGTGCGGCTTTGAGGCTCGCAGGCAAGGGGACGCCGGGAAGAAATTCGGTGTTCTCGTGACGCTCATTGATGGCGTGTATGACCGCGTCTTCGCGCGCCCAGAGGGTAGTTCCAACTCCGTTCGCAGCGCAGAGCGAGGCCAGCGCAGTTCCCCATGCGCCGCCGCCAATAACGCCGACTGACTTAAAGGGGGCGCCGGAATTCATAGAAGGCGATTCACTTGTTTCATTGCCGAATGACGACTGAACGGTTTATAAAGATGTCAACATAAACATGCGGACCCCAATGCCTATCGAAAATCTCGACGACACCGCTAAGCAGATTCTCGACGCCGCCAGCCGGCGTTTCCTGCATTATGGCTATGGAAAAACGACCATGTCGGAGATCGCCCAGGACTGCAACATGTCCACCGGCAATCTCTACCGCTACTTCCCGTCGAAGCTCGACATCGCGGAACTGTTCGTGCGCATGCTGCGGCGCGAGCAGGTGGCGCGGCTCCGCGCTGTCGCCGATGACCAGGCCCTGAACCCGGCTGACAAGTTAAGATCGTTTTTCCTGCGAAAGTTTCAGCTGGCCTATGAACGCTTCCACGACAAGCCGAAAGCCTATGAGCTTTCCAGCGAGCTTTTGACATCCCGCCCCAAGGTGGGGATCGAATGGGAGAATGCAGAAGGCCGTCTGCTGGCTGAAATCCTGATCGAGGGTGACGCCAGTGGCGCCTTCGCGGTTGAGAGCCCGGCGGAGACCGCCAAGATCCTGCAGGACGCAGGATATCGCTTCACCAGTCCTGCGGTGTTTCATGAAGGTGACTTCGACGAGCTTGCGGCGGAGCTGAACGGGGTCATTGACCTGATGCTTGACGGATTTGCCTATCGGGCCGCCAAACGCACTGCTGTCGAAAAGCGAAAACACGCCTGACCCGCAGTGGATTAGTCCAAAATACTACCTGAAATTATTAACGGGGCTGCGCCGGCCACTCCGAAGAATCCTGTAAGCCATTGAAAAATATGGGGCTAAACGTCAATTTAGAAAAATTACGATTAAACAATGAATATTTATGAATTTGTTCATTGACAAGTCTTCAAATGGTGCATATTTCCCGCCTGCCGCTGGCGGGAGACGCCAACGGAAATGCGCCTTCGCGGCGCAAAACCCAAAAAAGACCGACGCGTCGTTACGGCGCCAAGATCAAGAAACGAACTGACAAAGAAAAGAGAAATCCATGAACATGCTTCGCAATTTCGCCGTCCAGGCGACCGTCACCCTAACCCTGACCAGCGCCCTCGGCGCCATCCTGTTCAATGTCGCTGATTACGCCACCCGCGGCGTCATCACCGGCTAACAACAGAAGAATTTAAAGGACCCTGCTGCTTCCGTCCCTTATCCCCTTAAAGGACACCCTCCCTCAGAAGCAGCACCCTTGGCGCGGAAGCCTGCCCCGGCTTCCGCGCTTTCTTTTTGCCTGAAACTTCGATTGGCCAATGTTCAAAATGAAACTGTGTGCGTTACACAATCCTAAGATTATCGGATAAGACTCGGAAGTGAGCCTTTGAGGAGGGCGCCCATGCCCGGATCGACCCGTTTCGCCGCCGCCACTCACATTATGAGCTTGCTCGCGCTGCACCGTGAAAGCCCTCAACCCTCGGAGACGCTTGCCGCAAGCCTTGGCACAAATCCGGCGGTGGTGCGGCGTCTGTTGGGGGCTCTTGCGAAATCAGGTCTCACCGCCTCGGATCTCGGCAAGGGCGGCGGGGCCCGCCTCGCCAAAGGGCCGAAGAAGATCACCCTAGCCGACATCTATCGCGCCGTAGAAAGCCCCGGCCTTGTTGCGCTGCCGCGTGGGGCCGCGGACCCTTCCTGCCTCGTCGGCCGGAATGTCTCTACAGCCCTCACGGCGGTGGGCGATGCGGCGGAAAAGGCTTTTATGGCCTCGCTTGAGGCGGTTACGCTGAAGCAGTTCGCCAAGGAAATTGCTGCAGATAATGCTGCAGCAAAAAGCGCAGCATAAACCCACATCAGGGAATTTATGCTGCAGCAATATCCCGCAGCAAAGTGAATAAAATCAAGCCTTTGGGCCCTTGCGGCCAGAGCCGAGCCTGCCCCCGTCATGGGGGTCGGCCAGGGGCCAGCGCGCGCGCGGCGCCAAAGCCAGGGCGTCTTCTTGTTGCGCTGCGAGCCCGGCGGCCAGGCGCTCCGCCCCCGCCCAGGCGATCATCGCCCCGTTATCCGTGCAATATTTCGGAGGCGGCGTAATCAGCGTCCACGAATTTGCTGCGCACAATTGGTGCAGCATTTTTTTGATCGCGCTATTGGCGGCGACGCCGCCGGCGACCACAAGACGCCCGGATTCCGGCATCAGCGTCATGGCCTTTTCCGTGCGCTGGGCGAGGTGGCGGGCGGCGGCCTCCTGAAATGAAGCGGCGAGATCGGCGATATCCTGCGGCGCTGGGTTTTTGATGCTTTGCGCCGCCTCGCGCACAGCGGTCTTTAGCCCCGAAAAAGAAAAGTCGCAGCCTTCATGTTTCAACAGCGGTCTTGGCAGGTTGAACCGGTCGGCCCTACCGGTCGCTGCGGCGGCTTCAACCTTCGGTCCGCCCGGCACGCCAAGCCCCAACAGCTTGGCGGTCTTGTCAAAACTCTCTCCCGCCGCGTCGTCGATCGTGGTCCCGAGCCGGTCATACTTGCCGACGTCCGTGACCCGGATCAGCTGGGTATGGCCACCGGAAATCAGGAGCAGGAGATAGGGGAAGGGCGCATCCTCGGTCATCCGCGCTGACAGCGCATGGCCTTCGAGATGGTTCAGGGGAACAAGCCGGAGCCCGTGGGCCATGGCGACCGCCTTCGCCGTGGTAAGCCCGACCATCACGCCGCCCACAAGACCGGGGCCCGCAGTCGCGGCGACGGCGTCGAGATCGGCGAAACTGACGCCAGCCTTTTTAACCGCCCGCTCGATGGTCCCGTCGAGGCGCTCCACATGGGAGCGCGCGGCGATCTCCGGGACGACACCGCCAAAGGCTGCGTGGTCGTCATGCTGCGCCCAGACTTCGTTGGAGAGAATGGCGCACGAACCATCATCCTCCCGGCGCACGATCGCCGCGGCGGTGTCGTCGCAACTTGTCTCAATTCCTAAAACCAGCATCAGACTGTCTTCTTGCCTCGGCCTTGAGGACTGCGTTAAGCCCCGCCATGAAGAACCCGCATGGACAGCAAAGCTTGCCGCGACGCAAGGCCTCGCCCAGACTTTGCCGCCCGCCACACTTGCGAAAGCGAAACGAGTGAGCAACGACAAGACTTTCGCCATTGCCAGCCGGCGCTCACCGCTTGCGCTGGCGCAGGCGCGCCAGATTCAGGCGATGATCGCAAAGGCCGCCGGCATTTCGCCGGAAGCAGCGCCGGTGCAGGAATATGTCTCCACCGGCGACCGCAATCTTCAGGGGTCTCTCGCCGATATAGGGGGCAAGGGGCTTTTCACCAAAGAGATTGAGGAGGCGCTGTTGTCCGGCGCCGCCCGTTTCGCGGTCCATTCCATGAAGGATATGCCGGCGGAAAGCCCGCCCGGCCTCGTCACCGCAGCGATCCCGGCGCGCGAAGACCCCCGCGATGTGTTTATTTCCTATGTGGCGCAAACCCCGTGGGACCTGCCGGAAGGCGCAAAAGTGGGGACGGCCTCGGTGCGGCGCGCGGCGCAGCTGCTGGCGAGGCGGCCCGATGTGAAGATTGTTCCCTTGCGCGGCAATGTGGGCACCCGCCTCGACAAGCTTGAGCGGGGCGAGGCGGCGGCGACGTTCCTCGCGCTTGCGGGCTTGAACCGGCTCGATCTGGAGGGGCATGCGACCGCGATCATGGCGGTCGATGAAATGCTTCCGGCGGTGGGGCAGGGCGCCCTTTGCGTCCAGACCCGCGAGGATGATCACGAGGCGCGTGAAATCGCCGCGTCGTTCAATTGTGACCAGACAAGCGTGTGCGTCATCATGGAGCGCGCTTTTCTGACCGGGCTCGATGGGTCCTGCCGCACGCCCATTGGCGGGCTTGCAATTGTACAGGACGGCGAAGTCCGGTTCCGCGGCGAATTGTTGTCGCTCGATGGCAAGGAGCGGTATGTGACTGACAGGCGCCTTCCGTATACAGATGATTGCGCCATGGCGGCGGCCCGAACGGGCGCAGAAGCGGCGCTGGAATTGCGGGGAAAGGCCGGCCCCGATTTCTTCAAAAGGCTCATGGGGTGACGCACGTCCTGATTACCCGTGCGGAGCCCGATGCGTCGGAATTCGCCGCCGCGTGCCGGTCGCGGGGGCTTGAGCCGGTCCTCTCCCCGGTGATGCGCATTCAGATAGAAAAAATCGAGCCGGATCTTTCGGATGTGGGCGCCCTTGCCTTCACCTCGGCCAATGGGGTGCGCGCTTTTGCGGCGAATTCGCCGGAACGATCCTTACCGGTGTTTGCGGTGGGCCCGGTCACCGCAAATGCGGCGACAGCGGCGGGATTTGAACATGTCAGCGTCGCGGGCGGCGATGTTCACGCGCTGACCAACCATATCGTCTCCGAAAGCGCATTTTCAGACAAAGCGATATTGCATATCGCAGGGGCCGATCGCGCGGGCGATCTTGTCGCCATGCTCGGGGAGCGCGGCGTCGCGGCGCGCCGCCAGACCTTTTACCATGCAAAGGCTGAAGACGCGCTTGCCGCCGAAGCGGTGGCGGCGCTGAAGAGCGAGTCCGGTGTTTGGGTCACGCTTTTTTCACCGCGCACCGCGACGCTGTTTCTGGCGCTGGCTGAAAAAGCGGGGCTGACCGCGCAGCTCTCAAGGGCGCGCGCCCTCTGCCTCAGCGCGGCGGTGGCGCAGGCGGCGTCCGCCGTCACTTGGGGTGAGATTGTGGTAGCCTCCGGCATGACGGCGCAAGACATGCTCGAAACCATCACGAACGAGGCTTCCCGCGCTTGAGCGCAAACAAGCCGGGCCTTATCTACAAAGGGCGGGCAGTTGAGGATGAAACGTGACGCAGAATGGCGACGCACAGGATAAGAAGGATGAGGACAGCCTCCCTGAGGTGGAGGCGGAACTTGTCAGCGAGACGCCGCCGGTTGAGGACGCGTTTGAAGATGACGCGCCGGCGGATCAGGCGCCGCCGGATGCGCATGAAAGCAATCCGGGAGACGGCGGCGACGGGGGAAGGCGCAAATCAACCCTGACCCCCGGGGTCATGTTGTTCCTGGCGTTTGTGGTCGTAGCGTTGATCGCCTTTGCGGTGTGGCGCCTTCAGATGAAGCCCGTCAGTGACGCCGCAGTGGAGGTAGCGCCGCCTCAGAGCGAAGAAACGGCGCCTGAAATCTCAGAAATGCAAGATGATGCTGCGCTCCCGGTCGAGCAGGAAGCGGCGTCTGACGTGGCGCCCGACAACGAGGTTGATACGCCCGAGACGCCTCAGGCGAAAATCGAAAATCTCGCTGCAGACGATCTGGCGCCAGAGCCCTCTGAAGAAGCCGCAGGCGAAACCGGTGAACAGAGCAGCGGGTTTCTGCCGCCGGTGACGGAAGCCAGCGGCTCAAAAATCTCCAATAGCGTTGAAGAGGGCGCAAAAGAGGCTATGCGCCAATTCGGCGAGGCTGAAGTTGCGCTGGATGATGATCTGTCTACAGATGAAGTGACGGAAGCTGCCGCGACAGATGGCGCCGATGCTGGTGAAACGCAGCAGGACGCAGAGGCCATCGGCGAGGATGTGCAGGAATATCCCTCCGCAGCGCCCGAAGGCGACGTTTCGGAACAGGCTGCGCTTGAGGCCCCTGAAGACGTTGAACCGGCGCCTGAAACCGAGACGGAGGAGACGGTTGCTGTATCGTCCGCCGCCTCGGCCGAGGATGAAGCGGTCGCTATGCAGTCAGAGATGGAATCCATGCGCGCGGCCTTTGAAGAGGAGCGTGCGGAGCTGACCGCTGCGCTGGAAAGTGCGCGGCGGATTAACACGGAGCAAAATGACGAGCTTCAGGATATGCTGGAGACGCTTCAACTCGCCAATGCGCGGGAGGAGGCGCTGACTCAGGAAATCGCAACGATGCGCGGCGAGATTGAAAAGCTGCGCAGGGAAGGCGCAACGGTTTCCAGGCAGCATATGAAGGCCTCCTACGCCCTCGCCGCGCTTTCGCGTGCGGTGGATCAGGGCGCGCCCTTCACGGAGGAACTTAGCGTGCTTGCGGAGTTTGAGCCCTCTGCGACCGTGGCGCTGGAGACGCATGCGCAAACCGGGGTGAAAAGCGACGTGCAGATGCGTGAAAGCTTTGATGCGGCGGCGCGCCGTGCGCTCGCCGCCGCAGGGCAGTCAGAGGCGGGCGGTGGCTTGTCCGGCATCTTTGCGCGGGCGAAAAGCCTGATCAGTGTGCGCCCCGCCATACCCATGGATGGAGACGATCCGGGCGCTATCCTGTCACGGGCGGAAAATGCGCTGGAGCAGGGCGAGATTGGTTTTGCGCTCCTCCAGCTTGAAGATTTGCCATTGCCCGCGCAAGAAGCGATGGCGGGATGGATCGCTGACGCCCGCGCACGCGCAGAAGCGCAGGCTGCGATTGCGAGGCTCACAGTGCAGCTTTCCGGCGAAGCGGAGTAAGGGGGCGTTATGATCCGCATTCTGATGTTTTTGCTGGGCGCTGTCTTTTTCGCCTTTGTCATTACTTATTTCGCAAGTCTCGATAGCCGTATCACCGGTGAGGCGTTTGGCTATCATTTCGATGGGCCATCGGGTTTGATCATGGGCGCGCTGGTGGTGCTTTTCCTCGCGGCGATTTATCTTACCCACAAAATCAAAGACATCATGGCCATCCCGGCGAAGATCAAAGCCAAGGACGCCCAGACAAAGCGAGAGCGCGGCATCGCGGCGCTGACGCGCGGGCTGGAAGCCGCCGCAGCAGGCGATGGCGAAGATGCGGCCCATCACGCTCGTGTCGCGCGCCGCAATCTGGAAGATGTTGCGCTGACCCGTCTCCTGACGGCGCAGGCGGCGCAGCTTTCCGGCGATGCGGCGGCGGCGAAGGAAAGCTTTTCGGCGATGCTCGCGGCGCCCGAAACGGAATTTATCGGCCTCAAAGGTCTATACGCGCAAGCGATGGCGGCGGGTGAACATGACGCCGCGAAGGGCTATGCTGAACGCGCTTTCCGTCTGCGCCCCAACGCCGCCTGGGCGTTCCAGTCGGTGTTCGATCTGGGGCTTGAGCGCGGGGCCTGGAACGAAACCCGCGCGGCGGTGATCAATGCACAAAAGAACAAGGTGATTGAAACGGCGCGCGCCGACCGCGCCCGCGCAGCCTTGATGACGGCTGACGCCCATGCGGAAAGCGACCCGGCGGCGGCTATGGGTGAGGCTGAGGCGGCCCTGAAGCTGGCGCCGGACTTCACCCCGGCATCGGTTCTTGCGGCGCGCATCGCCATGGATGACGGTAAAACCTCCAAGGCGGCGAAGATTCTGGAAACCGGTTTTGCGGCGAGCGCCCATCCCGCGCTGATCAAGCTCTATGATCGTCTCTATAAGGACGATACTCCGGAAAAGCGCGCCGCCAAGCTGAACAAGCTGGCCGAGAAAAACCCGACTTCGGACGAGGCGGCTCTGTTAAAGGCGCGTGCGGCGACGCTTGTCGAAGACTGGCAGGGCGCCGTCGACGCGCTGGAAGCCCATGTGTCGAAGACGGCGAGCCCTGCGGCTTTCTCATTGATGGCGAAAGCGGCGGCGGGCCTTCGCGGCGAGGCGGCGGCGCAAGTCTGGTATGAACATGCCGCCTCCGCGCCGCGCGATCCGCGCCCCGGCGCCGAAGGCGCTTTTCATTTAACGCGCGAAGGTTGGGCGCGCTTGATCCGCGAATTCATGGACTATGCGCGGCTGTCGCCGCCGCCGATTGAAGAAGCGACCGCCGGTCTCGCGCCCGAAGAAGTGAAACTTCTCCTCGCGCCGCCGGTTGTTGAGGAAGCGCCTGAAGAGCTCGAGGAAGACGCTGAAACGCCGCAGGAAGGAAAGCCTGCGGAGGAGCCAGCCGAGTCTGCCGAGAAAGATGTCTCGCAGCATGACGACCCGGAAGGCGACGATCACATCCATGATGATGAAGAAGCTGAACGCGCGGCCAATGCGGCGCGGGAGGTTTCTTAACTACTCCGCCGCGTCTTTCTTTTCGACGTCATCGTCGTTTGCGGCGCTGTCCGTGGGCTGATCTGCTTCCCTGGACTCTTTCGCCGCCGCCTTCTCTGTCGCTTTCGCTTCTTTTTCGAGGCGCTTTTTTTCGGCTTTCTCAGCCGCTTCCCGCTTTTTGAGTTCCTTCTTGTCGAAAGCGGTCATAGGCGGCTCTTCCTTCGCCGCCTGCGCCGCCGCAAGCGCTTCTTCGGCGAGAGTTTTCACCTTGAGGAAATCAATCTTGCCGGTGCCGAGCACGGGGATTTCGTCGACGGAGACAATCTTTTTCGGCACCGCGATCTCCGGCACGCCGTGCGATTGGGCCCAGGCGAGGAGGAGCGGGCGCTGTGCATCGGCGCGATCAGTGACAAGGATCACCTGTTCGCCTTTTTTCGCATCGGGCATGATCGCCGCCGCATGGAGATTGTCCGGCCAGACGGCGGAAGCGCAATTCTCGACAACCGCGAGCGACACCATTTCGCCGCCGATCTTGGCGAAGCGTTTCAGGCGGCCGCGGATTGACATGTAGCCCTGCGTGTCGAAGGAAACGATATCGCCAGTGTCGTGCCAGCCATCGGCGAGCGGCGTGATGACGCCCGGATCATCCGGCGAGAGATAGCCCTTCATAATGTTCAGGCCACGGACGAAAAGCCGCCCGGCCCCTTCAAGGCCCTCAACGGGCTCCAGCCGGTGATCAATCCCGGGCAGGAGCTGGCCGACGGTGCCGGAGCGGATGTCGCCGGGCTGGTTCGCGGCCAGCACTGGCGAACCTTCGGTGACGCCATAGCCTTCCAACACCTCGAAACCAAAGCGTTTTTCCGCGGCCTGCCGGGTCTCGTCGCGCACCCGCTCGGCGCCGCAAACGGCGATCCGCAAGGACGACATGCCGCCATCGGGGCTCGCGCGCATATATTGCGACAGGAAAGTGTCGGTGGCGAACAGGACCGTCGAGCCCGTCTCGAAGATTCGCTTGGGAATGATTTTCGTCTGTAAGGGCGAGGGGTGAAACACCACTGGATAGCCATTGAGAATAGGCCACAAGGCGCCGGCGGTCAGGCCGTAACAGTGAAAAGTCGGCAGCGGATTGAAGAAAATATCCGTAGGCAGAAGTTCCACATGCGCTGAAATCTGTTCGATATTGGCGATGATGTTCTGGTGCGAAAGAACAACGCCTTTGGGCGCGCCTTCGGTGCCGGATGTGAAGAGAATAACGCCGGGGTCTTCTGGATTCGGCGTCGCGGCGAGCACTGATGGCAAGATTGGGCCCAGCAAGGCGAGCGCTTTGTCGCGAGGCTTGATCTGCTCGCGCACATCTTCAAGATAGATGACCCCAACCACGGCGGAAAGCTCGCCAATTAATTTTTCAAGTCCGGCAAGCTCGACGAATTTTTTCGACGATATAATCTTCGTCACTTCCGCAGCCTTGCACGCGGCCAGGAGGTTTTTCGAACCTGAAGTGAAATTGAGCATCGCCGGCACGCGCCCGCGCGACAAAAGAGCGAAGAGGCCGATAACCGCCCCAGCGCTGGTAGGCAGCAAAACGCCCACGCGCTCATTCTTCGCCGTCAATCGTCCGAGCGCGCCGCCTAGTGCAAAGGCGCCCTGTGTGATGTCTTTGTGCGTCAGCTTGCGCCCGTCGCCATCGGTGATGACGACTTTGTCGCTTTTCTCGCGCCGCGCATTATCGAGATAAGCCTGAAAGATCGCGCGCCGTGACCGGCGCTCGATCCGCTTGACCGGATCACTCATGGCTCAAGTCCGCCTTCCACCCCGAGGATTATTGTCCCTGTTATTCCCCTGATCCTCCAATTTAGGGGAGGCGGCTAGGAATTTCCAGAAAAAGCAGAGCTTTATCGGGGGATTTGGGTTTGATGAGACGGGGCTTGCCGCAAAGAAAGCCGATAGCGGCGCAAAAAAGCCGCCGCCACAGAATCGAATGGCGGCGGCCAGTAGGGGCGCTTGGGTCGTGTGGGGGGAGAGTAAGCGCCCGAGGGGTTAGAAATTAAATCGCAGGCCAGCCTCGACGATGGAGGCGCGATTTTCGATGTCGAAGTCTGCGGAGAAAAGATCAGCTTCTACGGAGACATCTGTCGTGGCGCGGTAGCGATAGGCGACCGTAAGATCGATAGAGGGAGAGACTTCATACGCGACGCCTGCAACGCCCTGATAAGCGAAGGCCGTCGCATCGTCCTGTATGATCGGCACATCGGACGGTGAATAATTCACATCCACAAATCCGACGCCGATGCCGGCGCCGAGATAGGGTTTCAACGGGCCGCCCGTGTCGAAATCGTAAAAGACATTCGCCATGACGAAGATGTTGGACACATCGCCCTGGCCGTCCGCGACAAGGTCGCCAACGTTGACGCCAAGATTAGGCGAGCCGGTGATCAGAACGCCGGCGTCTTCGCCATCGAGGGCAATGCCGCCGGCGGTGACAGCGGCGTGAGAGTCGACGTCGTTCACCTGATATGCGACCTCAATCTCGCCGCGAAAGGCGCCGTAGCGTTTGCCAAGCGCGCCAGCGACAGAAAAGCCGGTGTCGAAATCCGTTTCCCAGCCAACCGGCGTTCCGTCTGGCAGGACGGTTCCCGCCGGTATGGTCGTTCCTTCACCGGTTGTGAATGCGCCATCAAAAGCGCCGTCATTTGTGGAATCGCCGAGCAGTGAAACCCCGCCGGACAGTGAGGCGTAATATTCTTCTGCTTGCGCGGCGCCCGAAATGGCGGTGGATGCAATAAGCGCGGCGGACAGGCGTTTAAGAGCAGTCATGATTCCTTTTCCCTATATTTTCAGGCGGAATTTTCTCCGCCGACTGGATTGTTATGAGGTTGGAATGCGGCGGCTCTCGGCCTGCGCCGGGCCGCCGCTCATTGTTTGCGTTTACGGCATCACGACGGCGTCGATGACGTGAATGACGCCATTGGACGCTTTGATGTCAGCCGTCGTGACGGATGCGTCATCGACCTTCACGCCGTCGGTGGCGTCCACGGAAATTGTCGAGCCCTGGACCGTTTCAACGTCGAGTTTTTGACCGGCGATGTCGGCTGACATCACTTTGCCGGGAAGGACGTGGTAGGTCAGAATGGCGATCAACTGGTCCTTGTTTTCCGGCTTCAACAAAGTTTCGACAGTGCCGGCGGGAAGCTTTGCAAAAGCTGCGTCCGTTGGTGCGAAAACGGTGAAGGGACCTTCACCTTTCAATGTCTCAACCAGGCCGGCGGCTTCCAGCGCGGCGGCCAGCGTGTTGAAGTCGCCTGCCGCAACTGCGGTGTCGACAATGTCTTTCTTGGCTTTGCCGTGATGATCGGCGTTGGCCACGCCGAAGGCGGCCGCGAACGCGGCGACGGCGGCGAAAAGCGTCTTCGTAAAATTCATCTTCATATGGGTCTTCTCCCTTTGCTGCACATTCCGCTCGGCGGGGGCTGGAGCGGGCGAAAGGCGTCTGGTGAACGCCATTGACGACTTTCATATAAAGAAAATAAATTTTATTGATAATAAAACTTTCGTGAGGATAGAAGGTATTTTCTTGTAAAGAAAAATAGATAGAGCTATTTTTTGTCTAGGGAAAAAATGGACGCCAGATGCTTTCGGATACGCTCTCAAAAGGTCTCGAAGAATATGAAATCGGATCAAAGGTCCGGGCCCTGCGCCTCGATAAAGGTATGGCGCTGGCGCAACTAGGAGAGCATTCGGGCCTGTCGGTCGGTATGCTGTCGAAAATCGAGCGCGGCCAGATCATTCCGACATTGCCGACGCTGTTGCGCATCGCGATGGTCTACGGCGTCGGCCTCGACCACTTTTTCACTGAAGATAACGATCGGCCCTTGATCGCCGTGACGCACAAGAAAGAGCGTATGCGCTTTCCCGAACGGCAGGGGGCGAAAGGCGAAACCTATTTTTTCGAAAGTCTGAACTTTCCGGCTACGGACAGAAAGCTCAACGGTTTCCTGGCTGAGTTTTCCATGAAGTCGGAGCCGTCCGAACCGCATAGCCATGACGGTGTTGAGTTGATTTACGTAGTGAAGGGGCAGCTCGCTATCGCGATCGGCGGCGAGGAACAAATTCTCGATGAAGGCGACGCGATTTATTTCGATAGCCAGACGCCGCACAGTTACCGCAGAGCCGGCAAATCGGCATGTTCGGCGCTGATCGTTGTGACCGCTGACGGCGAGTGACTTCACCGTCGCTTACAACGCTCTGGCGATTTCATCCTGAATGGCGCTGGCGCTGGCGGCGGGGTCGCTCGCGGCGATAATCGGCCGGCCGACCACCAGATGATCGGCGCCGGCGGCGATGGCGTCAGCTGGCGTCACCACCCGTTTCTGGTCATTTGCATCCGCGCCTGCGGGTCTGACGCCGGGGGTGACGATCGTCAGGGCGTCGCCGAACCGCGCCTTGATCGCGGCGGCTTCTTTCGCGGAGGCGATGACGCCGTCCGCGCCAGCCTCGGCGGCGAACTCCGCCCGTTTTAGAACAAGATCGGGCAGGGCGATATCGATCCCCATCCGCGTCAGGCTGTCCTGATTGAGACTTGTCAGAACAGTCACGGCGAGAATTTTGAGCCGCTTGTCATCGCCCCTGCCGTCGACGGCGCCTTTCAGGACATCGGGTTCGGCATGCACAGTCAGAAAATCGCCGCCAAATGTTGTAACGCTTTTCACACCACGCTCCACGGTCGCGCCGATATCGTGAAATTTGAAATCGAGAAAGACCTTTTTGTCGGCGTCGGTGAGCCGCTTGGCCAGATCGAGCCCGCCAATGGGCATCAACTGATAGCCGATTTTGTAAAATGTTCCCGCCTCGCCAAGTGCGTCGATGACGGTCTGCGCTTCTTCCGCAGACGCAAGGTCGAGGGCGATGATCAAGCGGTCTTTGGCGTTCATGATGCAGCTTTCCTTTTTGTCGCCCGCAACTTCGGTTTCCCGGCGAGCTTCTTTTTTGGCGCGGCTTTTTTCTTTGGCGCCGACTTTTTTGCGGCTTTCGCCTTTTCCTTTTTCGGCTGATCCGGGCTCATCACCTTTTCCTTGAAGCCGCAAAGATCGACAATCGGACAGCGCCAGCACTCGGGTTTTCGCGCCTTGCAGATATAGCGTCCATGCAGGATCAGCCAGTGATGGGCGTGAAGCATGAAATCATCGGGGATGATTTTCTCAAGGCCCAATTCGACTGCCAGCGGGGTCTTGCCGGTGGCAAGGCCAGTGCGGTTGCAGACGCGGAAAATGTGGGTGTCGACGGCGATGGTGGGTTGGCCGAAGGCGACATTCATGACCACATTGGCGGTCTTGCGGCCGACGCCTGGCAGGGTTTCCAGCTCTTCGCGCGTTTGCGGAACCTCGCCGCCGAATTCGTCAATGATCTTCTTGGACAGCGCAATGACGTTTTTCGCCTTGCCCCGCCACAGGCCGATGGTTTTGATATACTCGCCAAGTTTCTTCTCGCCCAGCGCCGCCATTTTCTGTGGCGTGTCGGCGACCTCGAACAGCGTTTTCGTCGCCTTGTTGACGCCCACATCCGTCGCTTGGGCGGACAGCGCTACGGCGACGACGAGGGTGAACGGGTTTTTGAAATAAAGCTCGGTCTGCGGCTCTGGGCTCGACTCGGAGAGGCGCTCGAAAATCTTCCGCGCCGTGTTGCGTGTCATTTTGGGCATGAGGTCTCTTGGAATGGTTGGCGCGACCATAACGCGCGCTTTCGAGAGGTAAAGTTCTGTCCTTCGTGAATTGCCGAAACCGGGCGGTCGACTTATATTTTCCCCATGCCGCGCAACCGTCATTACGAAACCATGGCCCCGGTGCAAAAGGGGCGTTCCTCCAGCGCGTCCGGCCTGGACGACGTCGCCGACGGGCGCAGCCTTTTCGACGCTGTGCTCTCGCCGAACCGCTCGCTGCCCAATGCCGGCTTCGCAGCGGTGATGACGATCGTCATCCTTTCCAACCTCGCCTTCGGGACGTATTTCTTCCTCAAGGGCGCCTGGCCAGTGGTGGGATTTTGCGGGCTGGATATTTTTGCGGTCTGGCTCGCCTTCAAACTGAGCTACCGTCAGGGCCGTCTGCGCGAGCGGGTGCGCGTCACCGAAGACGAGATGTGGGTGGCGCGGGTGCTCCCCTCCGGTCATGAGACCCGCTGGCGGCTCCAGCCTTTCTGGACTCGGGTCTTTATAGAGCGGCCGGTGGGCCATGAGAGCCAGGTGCGGGTCACCTCCAAGGGGCAGACCCTTATCCTCGGGTCGTTCCTGTCCCCCGATGAGCGGGGCCGGTTCGCCGAGGCCCTCTCGAACGCCTTGGGCAAAGCGCGCCAATAGGCTACACGGGGCCTCTTTTAAACGAACAGGACCCAGATGCTCGGCTTTTTCCTTGTTGTGTTTGCGCTGCTCGCCCTGGCGGGCGGGCTCTATTGGCGCTGGCGGGCAAAGATCGCCGAGGAGGTCGCCGAGGGCGCCGCTATCAAATGGGCGCTGATCCAGAAGAATGAACCGGAGTTTCTGGAGGGGATCAGCGAGGAGAAGTTTCGCGAGGTCTATGCACTGGTGCACACGCCGCGTTTTCCGAAATATGCGCTCGGCGCCATCGCCTCGTTTTTTATCTCATTGCCCGTGACATTTGCGATGCTGAATGTAGGGCTCTGGCTTGCGGGCGCCGCCGGTCTTATTCCGGAGCCTGTCGATGTCGCCGACCGAGTCTTTGTTGAAGACGGCAAGCTCGTGATCTTCAAGGATACGCCGCCCGAGGCTGCGCTTTACTATATTCGCGATGTCGCCGGGTTTTATTATTTCTTCGGCGTGATGGTCGTCTGGCTCGTCATCGTCTGGTTTTTCATGCGCCGGTTTCATGCGCGCCGCCCCGGCTATCTTCGCGATGAGCTGATCCGCGCAAAAGGATAGGGAGAAGACATGCGTTATTTGCATACAATGGTGCGGGTCAAAGACCTCGACAAGTCGCTTGATTTCTATTGCAACAAGCTTGGTCTCGTAGAGGTTCACCGTATGGAAAACGACAAGGGCCGGTTTACGCTGGTCTTTCTCGCCGCGCCTGAAGACGCCGAGGCGGCGAAAGAGAAGAAAGCGCCCCTTGTTGAGTTGACCTATAATTGGGATACGGAAGATTATGACGGCGGGCGCAATTTCGGCCATCTCGCCTATCTGGTGGATGATATCTACGCAACCTGTAAAAAGCTGAAAGACGGCGGCGTTGTCATCAACCGGCCGCCCCGCGACGGCCATATGGCGTTTGTGCGCTCGCCCGACAATATTTCCATTGAGCTTCTTCAAAAGGGCGAGAGTCTCGCCCCGGCGGAGCCCTGGGCCTCTATGGAAAACACCGGAAACTGGTAAGAAGCTTAGGCTTTCCTTAACGCCCGCAAGCCGACATTAAAGCGCCCGCCCAAAGCGCCCCCATTAGAAAGTTTGCCGATGACGGACCTTCCCGTTCAGCTTGAAAATGTCACCAAGCGATACGGCGCCTTCACAGCGGTGGACGATCTCTCCTTCGCGGTGGGCCAGGGCGAAATTTACGGTTTTCTGGGGCCAAATGGCGCGGGCAAGACCACGACGCTTCGCATGCTGCTTGATATAGTGCAGCCGACGGAGGGGCGCATTTCGGTTCTTGGATCGAACTCCGCGATCTCGGTGCGCCGGCGCATCGGCTATTTGCCGGAAGAGCGCGGGCTCTATCGCAAGATGAAAGCCGCGGACTCGATCGCCTATTTTGCGCGCCTGCGCGGACTTTCCGGCGCGACGGCGAAGAAACGCGCTTATGCGTTGCTTGAACAATTCGGTCTTGGCGATTTTGCGCGTTCGAAATGCGAAGCGCTGTCGAAGGGCATGGCGCAAAAGGTTCAGCTCCTGGCGACGATCGCCCATGAGCCGGAGTTGCTCATTCTTGACGAGCCTTTTTCCGGCCTCGACCCGATCAACCAGCAGACGCTGGAAGAGCTGATCGCTGAGCAGCGTGCGGGCGGGCGCACAATTATTTTTTCGACCCATGTGATGCAGCATGCGGAACGGCTCTGCGATCGCTTCCTGATTATCGCCAAGGGGCAAAAGCGATTTGAGGGAACCTTGTCCGAAGCGCGAGCTGGCTTCGGGCGCCACATCCATGTGCGCTCACCGGCGCCCGCCGCCGCCTTCGAGGCGTTTTCCGGAGTTCTTTCCGTGCGCCTTGAACGGAGCGGCGGCGAGGAAAACGATTATGACATCGAGCTTGCTGAAAACGCCGATCCGCAAGGGTTTTTGCATCAGGCGGTCGCCGCCGGAATTGTCCTGACCCGTTTCGAGCAGGCCGGGGCGACGCTCCATGACATCTTCGTGGCGCTCGCTGGCGATGAAGCGCTGGCCCCGCTGTCCGGCGTGCGGGCGGAGGCGGCGGAATGAAACAGGTGCTTCTCATCGCCTGGCGCGAATACAAGCAATATGTGCTCTCGCGCGGCTTCCTGATTTTTCTTGTGATGTTCCCGCTGGGGCTTGCGGGGTTGACCGCCGCCATGGGTTTCGCCGAGCGCAGCAAGCCGTCGCGGGTCTTTGTCGTCTATGATGAAACCGGTCAGTATGCAGATGAGATCGACCGGGAGATTACGCGCCGTCATGCGCTGGCGACCTTGAATGCGTGGAATGTTTATCTCGCAGCCTATGCGCCCGCCGCCGCGGTGGAGGCGTTGCCTGCGCCTTTCGCGCCGGACGGAGTGAGCGATGCGCGCGTCAAGGAAATCGAGGAGGCGGGCGGCTACGCCGCGGCGGAAGCGGCGGTGGCGGATATTCTGCGCGCAGGCGCGCCGGCTTTCACAGCGCCGCGTGAGCAATTTGAACGGGTTGCGGGGCCGGTGGCGCTGGCTGTGGCGACCTCGGTGGAGGAGGCGGAAACGATCCTGCGTCCCTATCTTCTCGATGAACGCAATATTATTCGCGCCGATGGCGAGCCCGCGCCGCTTTTTGCGGCGGTGCTGATTCCCGAAGGGTTCGGCGCGCCTGCGTTGAATGGTGGGGAGGCGCCGCCATCCGCGCAATATTGGAGCCGCAATCTCACCGACACGGCGCTTGAAGATCTTGTCGGCAATGCGCTCGATGCGGCGTTGAAACGCGAAGCGGCGGAAGCCTTGGGATTGCCGCGCGCAGCGCTGGACGATGTCGCCGCCATCGCCGCCCCGTTTGAGGCCTACCGCCCCGACCGTGAAGCCGAAGAAGCCCAGCTCGATATGCAGGACCGGATTGAAACGCTGATGCCGGCGGCGCTCACTTATATGTTGCTGGTGATAATTTTCGGCGTCGGCAATTTGCTGCTGACGAACACGATTGAAGAGCGCTCGAACAAGATCGTTGAAATCCTTCTATCGTCCGTGACGGCGGATCAGCTGATGATGGGCAAGCTGATCGGCATTGCGGCGGTGGGTCTGACCATGCCGGCGATTTTCCTTTTCGGCGGGCTGGCGGGCTCGGCGGCGCTGGGCGTTGGCGGCGCCAATGTCATGGGGTCTGTTTTCGCCTCGCTATTCACTTCGCCGCTGCTGCTGATCTATCTTTTCTATTTCTTCTGCGCTTATGCGATTTTCGCGATGATCTTTCTCGCCATCGGCGCGGTCTCGAATTCACTGCAGGATGCGCAGTCCTATATGGGCCCGGTGATGTTGCTTGTCTTTGCGCCCTTGCCTTTCATGATCATGGTGTTTGAAAACCCCAACGGCTTCATTGCATCGTTGCTCACTTGGATTCCCATTTACACGCCCTATGCGGTGATGATGCGCGCGGCCGCCGACCCGCCCTTATGGGAGATTGTCGGCGCGACCGCTTTCATGCTCGCCTTTGCGATTGTGCTGGTGCGTTTTCTGGGCCGGATTTTCCGCAATGCGATCCTGCAATCCTCGCCGCCGAAAGCGCGTGAGGTCTGGCGACTGGCGCGGCAGGATGCGGCTTAGGCGCATCAGGCGCGCTGTGTTCACCGCGCCGATTGGCGCAGTGGCGTTTTCACTAGCAGACTGTAAAACCGCGCGAGGAAGCAGCAGCTCTTCGCAAAAGGCGCTCGATGCCCCGATCCCGCTTTAAATATAACCGCCTCAATCGCCGCCTCGACATTCTCGTCCGCGGGCGCTTGTGGCTGCAGGTGCTGATCGCGATCGGGCTGGGCGTCGGCGTGGGCGCGCTGCTGGGGCCGGACCTTGCGCTTGTCTCCCGTCAGGTTGCCCAGACAACGGGGGACTGGCTCGCACTCCCCGGACGGTTGTTTCTGGCGCTGATCCGCATGGTGATCACTCCGCTGGTGGTCAGTTCTATTGTGATGGGGATCGCCGCAGCGGGCGCCGGCGCCGATTTGCGCCGCATTGGCTTACGGCTGACGGCGTTCGTGCTCGTCACCACATTCATTGGCGCCTCCATTGGCGGCGGTCTCGCCCGGCTTGTTTCCGCCGGTAAGGAAGTGATGATCAGCGCGCCGCCGACGCCGCATTTGAAGCCGGATCCGGCGACGATTGAGCCGGTGTCTTCGCCGATGGAAACCATCAGCCGCGAATTGCCGTCGATGATTTCGAATCTGATTCCGCAAAATGTTTCCGCGTCGATTTTGGATCAGGACATGCTGGCGATTGTCGTCTTTGCGCTGTTCATTGGCGTCGCGACGGTGACGAGCGACAAGCGAGAACTCACCAAGCCGCTTGTGGCGCTCGCGGGCGCCGTGCTGGAAGTCTGCATGACGGTTATCCGCACGGCGATGCGCTTTGCGCCGCTCGCGGTCTTCGGCTTGATGGCGGAAACAACGGCGGTGAACGGGCTCAACACGCTGATCGATCTCGCGGTTTATTGCGGCGTGGTTATTGGCGGTCTGTTTTTGCTGCTGATTGTTTACCTGGCGATCATCGCGCTTGTGGGCGGCATGGCGCCCTGGGCTTTCCTTCGCGCTGTCGCACCCGTGCAATTGCTGGCCTTTTCCACATCCAGTTCGGCGGCGGTGATGCCGTTGACCATGAAAACGGCGGTTGAAAAGCTCGGCGTTGCGCCGTCTCTCGCGGGCGCGGTCGTTCCGCTTGCGTCGACAGTGAATATGGCGGGGACAGCGCTCTATCAGTCGGCGGCGATTGTGTTTCTGGCGAATATTGCGGGCGTGACGTTATCGCCGGGCGATCTCGCCTTTGTCATGATTACGCTCACCGGCGCCTCCATCGGCGCGCCTGCGGCGCCCGGCGCTTCAATCGCGGTTCTTTCGGCGACGGCGACCAGTTTCGGCATTCCGCTTAATGGTCTTGCTCTGGTGCTCGGCGTTGACCGGCTCCTCGATATGGCGCGCACAGCCGTCAACGTCACCGGCGATCTGGTGGCGTGCAGATTGTTGTCTGGGACTGAAACAGAGACCCCTGCGCCGGAAGCGCAAAAACCGCAGGAATCGCCGCCGCCTTCAAACGCCTAGAAACAGGCTTTGGCGGATGCGGCGGTTTTGCGGGTGGAGTTTTTCTTCGCTGCGTCCATCACATTTGGGCCAAGGCGGGTTTCGCCTGTTTCTTGCGCCGCGCGGTCATAGGCGAGGAAAAACTGTTCCGGCGTCGCCGCCATCAGGCAGAGTAGAGCATCGCGTCCATAGGCGCTGTCTATGACGCGCGTCATGCCGGCGCCAATAGCGTAGAAGGGACTGTCAAAAAAGCCGGAAAGGCCGATGGCTTCTGTTTTTTGTGACGCCTCTGGGTCGCCGCTTTTGCTGAGATAAAAGAACGCCATATTGAGAAGATCAAAATTGGCGTCCATGCGCCGGTCATTTGTCTTGATGACCCGCTGCGAAAGTTGCGTATAGGCGCCGTTGGTTTCGATCTCGCTGAAATCTGCGACGACGCTCGCCGTTCCCTCCCGAATAATCTCCGAAAAAATCGACAGCGCTTCATTGCTATCCGGTGGCTCAGGCATGAAGCGGCTTTGAATAGCGTGATAAGTTTCATGCGCGGCGAGATAGGTGAGGCCGTCATGGTCGCCTTTCAAGCAGGGAAGGTCGACGAAAAAAGCGGCGTCCCTGGACCAGCCGCCGCAGGAAGGGCTTCCCGTCACGACGGTTGCAGCGCCGGCGAAGGAAATTTCGGCGGGCGTGTAGGCGCCAAGCATGTCAGTTATCGTGTCGCCGATTTCCTCTCCCCGGGTTTCGAGTAGGGCGATGTCGGCGCGAAGCTCTTCGCGTCGCTCGATGACCTCTCCGAAGCGGAAAATATCGCGCTCAGGCGTTTCGCAGTTGGCTGCGGCTCTGCGCGCTTCCACATAAGCGTCCATGGTGAAGTCGTCGCGGAATTGATGAAAATGATCCACCATGATCTGCGCCGTTTCAGAAGCGCGGATCGCGTCTTCGTCAATGCCGGTTTTTGAGCACACTTCCTCAAGAACCGCACTGGCGAAACTGGTGTCTAAGTTGACGTGAATATCCGGCGCGGCGGACGAAACAAAAAGTGCAGCGAGGGCGCCAATCATGAAAGCATGTCCTCGCAGCTCGTCTTAGTGACTGTCACCAGGCTTGTAGATAAACTTCACATCGCAATAGCCGCATTCGGCTTCGCCGTCTTCGAGCGAATACCAGACCAGCGGATGGCCGAGTGCGCCGCCGCCGCCATTGCAGGAAACGCGGCGCTTGTCGGTATAGATGACTTCCGGATCGGGAGTGGCGGGTTTCGCCGGGGCTTTTTGATCGCTCATAGGTCGGGAGGTTTTCTAATGGCTTGTATAGATATGGATTGCCGTCGCCGGTCCAATTCGTCAAGTCTTTGTGACTCTGGCGCCTTGCGGTTGACCCGCCCTGTGTGCGGCGCGATAAGCGCTGTCGAATATGCCGGATGATCATTCCATGGATTTCAATTCCAACGCTGACTACGCCATTGCTGCGCGCGGGGTGCGCAAGACCTATGGCGGCAATGGCAAAGCGCCAGCGAAAGAGGCCCTGAAGGGGGTCGATATTTTCGTGAAACGCGGCACGATTTTCGGTCTCCTGGGACCGAATGGCGCGGGCAAGTCTACCTTCATCAATATTCTGGCCGGGCTGGTCAGAAAAAGCGCGGGCGAGGTTTCGGTCTGGGGTTTCGACATTGACCGCAATCCGCGCCAGGCGCGCGCCGCGCTTGGCATCGTGCCCCAGGAAATCAACATGGAGGTGTTCTTCACGCCGCTCGAAGGCATGGAGATTCAGGCGGGGCTTTATGGCGTGCCGAAATCGCAGCGCCGCTCCATGGAGATTTTGACGGCGCTCGGCCTTGAAGACAAAGCCAACGCCTATGTGCGGATGCTGTCGGGCGGTATGAAGCGGCGCCTTCTCGTCGCCAAGGCCATGGTGCATTCACCGCCAATTCTGATTCTCGATGAGCCGACCGCGGGCGTCGATATCGAACTCAGAAAACAGCTCTGGGAATATGTCCTGAAGCTCCACGAACAAGGCGTGACGATTGTTCTGACTACGCACTATCTCGAAGAAGCGCAGGAGCTCTGCAAGGAAATCGCCATCATCAACCATGGCGAGGTGGTCGCCTGTGAGCCGACGGAAAAGCTGATTTCATCGCTCGACCGGAAAATGCTGATGGTGACGCCCAATGAGAATGTTTCGGTGAAGCCTGATCTGGGCGATTTCGACGTCGATCTGAGAGATGACGGAAGTCTCGCCATCTCCTATCAACCGAGCAAAAGCCAGGTTGCGGATATTCTGGCGCGGCTCAACAGCGCCGGGGTTTCGGTCAAAGACATCACCACGGTTGAGGCTGATCTCGAGGATGTTTTCCTGGAACTTACCTATCATAACAAAGGGTAAGGCGGCGCGGCGCGATTAGGGCGCCGGTAAAGCTTTCGTTTCCGGGTGACGACCGTTAAACATGCCCCTTCGCCATTGGGAAGGGGAGTTTCATGGCTATCCGCGCAATTTTTTCCGTTTTTTCCGCTGTCATTTTTATGATCGCCTCGCTGCCTGCGGCTGCCCAAGATGGCGGCGGCGATTCAATTCTCGTGCTTGACGCCTCCGGCTCCATGTGGGGCCAGATCGAGGGTGAAGCGAAAATAACGATTGCAAAGCGCGTTCTTGGCGATCTTCTGAACGACCTTCCGTCCGAGCGTCGTCTTGGTCTCATTTCTTATGGGCACCGGCGCACAGGCGATTGCGCGGATATCGAAGAACTGGCGGCGATCGGAGCTGAGCGCGGCGCGATCGCCAGCGCGGTGCAAAAGCTCAACCCCAAGGGCAAGACGCCCATGGCGGATTCGATCAAGCTTGCGGCGGATAAGCTGAAATACACCGAGAACAAGGCGACGGTCATTCTCGTTAGCGATGGGATTGAAACCTGCGCGCCCGATCCTTGCGGCGTCGCCGCAGCGCTCGAAGCCGCTGGCGCCGACTTCACCGTGCATGTGGTGGGCTTCGACGTCACCGAGGAAAATGCACAGGCGCAGCTGCGCTGCATCGCCGACAATACAGGTGGCCAGTTCGTTTCGGCGTCCAATGCCGGCGAGTTGACGCAAGCGCTTGAAGAAACCGTTGTCGCAGAAGTCGAAACGGTGACGGCGACGAAAGTGCGCCTGCGCGCCACTGAGCTCGAAGGCGGCCTCGTCATCGAGGAAGGTCTCACATGGACTGTTACGCCTGCGGGCGGCGGCGATCCTGTCTTCACGCAAGACGGCGCCGGCGTCGTCGATATTGAGGTTGAGCCGGGGACATATGACATCGCGGTGATACGTCCGTCGGACGGCCTCAAAGGCGAACAGAAGGCTTTCAAGGTCGCCGAGAACACCTGGAAGACAGTGACAATCGCGCTGACCTTCCCCGTAGAGGCGACGGTGCGCGCCGAACCTTCGGGAGAAGGCGTGGCGGGCGTGAATGTCAAAGTCCATTGGACCGGGCCCGACCGCCGAGGTGATTATATCGGCATTGCGGAGAAAGGCGCCGACAAGGGCGGTTACCTTTCCTATCGCTACACCTCACAAGGCAATCCGGTGGAGCTGCGTTTGCCCGTTGAGCCGGGTGATTATGAAATTCGCTACATGCTTGGTCGGCCAATCCGGGTGCTGGCGAGCGTCGATATCAAGGTGACGCCGGCGACGGCGACATTGGCGGCGCCGGACACGGCGATTGCAGGTGAGGAAGTGGAGGTTGAGTTCACCGGCCCGCCGGCAGGGTCCGGCGACTGGCTGACGGTGGCGAAGCCTGATGCGCCCGAAAACAAGTACAATGACTACCGCTATAGCCGGGACGGGAGTCCCGTGTCGCTGCGGATGCCGCTTGAGCCGGGCGAGTATGAGCTTCGTTTTGTTCAAGGCGGCAAGAAAGTGCTGGCGCGCAAGCCGATCACCGTGACGGCGGCGCTCGCCACTATCAGCGCGCCGGATACGGCGACGGCCGGTGAAGAAGTGTCGGTTGAATTTACGGCGCCGGAGGCGGGGTCAGGCGACTGGATCACCGTCGCGGCGCCCGACGCCGAACCGAGTAAATATAATGATTATCACTATACCCGGCAGGGCAGCCCCGGAACCGTGCGTATGCCGCTTGAGCCGGGCGACTATGAGCTGCGCGTTGTGCAAGGGGGCAAGAAAGTTTTGGCGCGCCGCCCGATCACTGTCGTTGAAGCTGCGGCGACGGTGACGGGGCCGGAAACGGCCATTGCCGGTGAAGAAGTGTCGGTGGATTTCACAGCGCCAGAGGCCAGTTCAGGAGACTGGGTGACGGTGGCGGCCCCGGATGATCCAGCCAATAAGTACAATGATTATCACTATACCCGCAGCGGCAGCCCCGGAACGGTGCGGATGCCGCTGGAGCCCGGCGCCTATGAGTTGCGTGTTGTGCAAGGCGGTAAAAAAGTGCTTGCGCGTCAGCCGATTACGGTGACGGAGGCGACCGCTACGCTGTCGGCGAAAGACAGCGCAATTGCTGGCGAAACGATTGAAGTGGAGTACACCGCGCCAAAGCCGTCATCCGGTGACTGGATTACTGTGGCGTCACCTGATCAGCCGGCAAATAAATATAGCGCCTACTACTATACCAAGAGCGGAAGCCCGGCGAAGCTTCGCATGCCGCTTGAGGCGGGCGAATACGAACTCCGCGTCATTCAAAGCGGCAAGAAAGTGCTGGCGACAGAGGCGATCACCGTGACCGAGGCGACGGCGACTATGAACGCGCCGGCGAGCGGCAAAGTGAATGAGATCATCAAGGTCGAGTTCACCGGCCCGCCGCCGGGACCGTCTGATTTCATCGTTGTGTCCGCACTGGGTTCGCCCGACGCCAAATACATCACCTATGGGTATGTATCCTCAGGAAGCCCGGCCAGCGTCCGGATGCCGAAAGAGCCCGGCGATTACGAACTGCGCTATTTGCAGGCGAACAAGAAATTGCTCGCGCGCCGTCCGATCAAGGCGACGCCATAATCTAATCCAAGGGCAGCCATGGCGCAGGATTTTCTCCTAGCGTCATGGCGTGACGGCGCAGCGCGTCAGTGACATTTTTCGCATCGCCTTTCAGGGCCGCCGGTTCAATCTTCGGCCCGAAGGTGATGCGATAGGTCTTGTCTTTCTTGTTCAAAAGCTCGTGGAACAAGGTGATGTCGCGAAGCTCCGTGTTGAGCTTCCAGAACCAGTAATAAAGCGCTGAATTGCGCATCTCGATATGGGCCGGCACGACCGGGCAATCATATTTGCGGGCGAAAATTGCGATTGAGGTGAGCCATTCCTGTTCGGTGAGTTTTTTGCCGTCATCCATGAAAGCGAGACGCCCCGAGGGAAACAGAACGACGCACTTTTCATCCTGAAACGCCTTGATCGCGCTCTCCAGCGTTTCGCGCGAGCGCGCCGCCGTGCGTTTGGTTTGCACCCACTCTACAGGAATGATCATGTCTTCAAGACCGGGCGCCGCGCGAAGAGCATCGCGATTGGCGAAGAAGGTCATGTCCGGTCGGCGCTCTTTGATGGCGTCAAACATGGCGACGCCGTCGGGAATGCCGGTCGGGTGGGTCGAGGCGATGAGGACGCGGCCGTCCTGCGGCAGGTGCTCCAGGCCTTTGACCTGCACGTCGAGCGACAACAGATCGCTGATATAGTCGAACACGCCGCGCGCCGGTTTGTCAGCGATTTCATCGGCCATCTTCACGGCGGGCTTGTAGAGCAGAAGCGGATAGAGAAGTGACTTGTAGACCGGCCAGAGTGGCGAGGCGCGCAGACGATGGGCGCGCTCCTCGATCAACACATCGACAATGTGCCGCCCGTCGGCGTCATCGTCGTCACCTGTAAAAGAGGACGGCGTCGCGTCCATAAATTATCACACCCGGGTTGGATCAGAGCCGGTTTTTACCTTGCTTGGCTCATGCTATCAAAGATCAAATAGGGGCAGGCATGGAAAATCTTGAGGAAATCGAAGCGCTTGCGCGCGGCGGGGATGCGGCGAGCCAATACCGGCTGGCGGCGCTGCTGGAGCGCTCGGGTCAACGCGACGCGGCGCGCGAATGGACGCAGAAAGCTGCTGAGGCCGGTCACCCCGGCGCACTTTACACCATCGCCTGCGAGCTTTTAGCGGCGCGCCCAGATGAAATGCGCGTTGACGATGCTGTCACGCATCTCACCCGCGCGCGTCATGCCGGCGGTGGGGCCGCCATGCGCCTTCTCGCTGTTTTGACGGCCCTTGGTCTCGGTGTGAAACAGGACTGGGCGGGCGCCATCGCGCTGTTGGGCGAGGCGGTGGAGGCTGGCCATCCCGCCGCCATGCGTGAGCTTGCTTTGCTGGCGGAAAGTATGTCCGGACGGCGATGGGCCGGCGCGAAACTGCTGGCCGCCGCCGCACGCAAGGGTGATTGGGTCGCGCTTGCCTATGCTGCACGCCGCCCGGGGTTGATGAGCGAAAGCGAGGCGGCGATGGCGCGCGCCAGTCTCAGGAAGCGCGGCGTCGATTTTATCACTCTTGATCCGCTAACGGATGATCGAACCGCGAGCCCGGATATCGATATCGAAGACCTTGTCTCCGCCGCAAAGGCGCCGCCGTCAGCCACTCCGGAAAAAGATATCCTGCATGAGGCGCCTTGCCTCTATCGCATACCGGCGCTTCTTTCCCGCGACGAATGCGATTATGTGATCTGCGCCTCGGCGCCGTTACTGACCCCCTCGCTGGTTGTCGATCCGGAAAAAAGCGCCGCTGACCATGCACAGTACCGCACTTCCGAAGGTGCGTTGATCAGTCTTCTCGATCTCGACCTGATGCTGATCGCGATCTATCGCCGCCTTGCCGCCGCCGCGGAGGTGGAATGGGGAAATTGCGAGCTCATCGGCGTTCTGCGCTATCGGGCCGGTCAGGAATATAAACCGCACCGTGACTACCTGCCAGAAGACGAGAATGATTATTCCGAAGTCCGCCGGACGGGCCAGCGCGCCCGGACCCTCCTGGTTGCGCTCAATGACGCTTACGCCGGCGGCGCGACCGTTTTTCCGGAACTGAAGATTGAGCATAAAGGCCACACGGGCGATGCGTTTGTTTTTGAGAACACGACGGCGGCGGGGGAGCCCTATCCCGAAACGCTGCATGCTGGCGCGCCGGTGATCAAAGGTGAAAAATGGCTCTTGTCCCTGTGGTGCAGGGAGCGGCGCTTCTGGTTCTGGGATTAGCGCGCATTGACGCAGCGCGGGCGTCGTCAGTTCTGTTCTTCGGGATCTTCGCGATAAGGCTCACTGGCGAGGTGAAGCGTCAGAAAAGCCGCCGCAATCAGCAGTCCCACGGCCGCGACGCCGCCGCCATTATTGCCAAGCCAGTTGCCGACAACGCAGACAAGCGCAATGACGAGATACGGCGCCAAAGGGGGGCTTTCATGGCGCTGACGGAGGATGAAAAGTCCCGTCGTCGCCAAAAAAAGCATTACTGAAAATGCGTCGAAAATGCTTTCCATATGCCCATTCTCCCGGCTCAGAATGTCCCGCAACGGCCTTAACAGCCTGTTAGCCGGGTTGGTTAACGGGAAGGAAGTTGGGCCCTCAGGGGAAAAGATCAGGAATTAGGGCCGGAATCCGCCCCTCGTCTTGTGGCCATGACCGGATTTTGCCGCTAAGAGCGGAATTTGCTGACGGCATGACAGGTGCATGTTCAATGCGCCGGGCGCGGCTGGATCGCCCGGCTATTTGAGGTCCAGGGAGACATTTGATGAGTTTATCCGTAACGGCGACGCAGGGGGCGCGCAGCTTTGAAGATCGCGCGCCGCGCGAATTGGCGAATTTGACGGCGGCGGCCCTTTATCAGCTGGCGGTGGCCCGCGGCGAAGGCGAGATCGCCAAGGACGGCCCGCTGGTTGTGAAGACCGGTGAACATACCGGCCGGTCGGCTCAGGATAAATTTATCGTCCGCCATCCGGAAATCGAGAACAAGATCTGGTGGGACGCGAACAAGCCCATGAGCCCGGAACAGTTCGAGCAGCTCCACGCGGATATGCTCGATTATGCGTCCTCGCGTGAGCTGATCATGCAGGATCTCGCCGGCGGTGCCGACAAGACCTATGGCATCAAGGTTCGCGTCTTCACCGAATATGCCTGGCACAGTCTTTTCATCCAGCATCTCCTCGTGCGCCCGCCCATGGACGAACGGGGCGGCGATCCCGATTTCACCATTGTCGATCTTCCGGGCTTCGCCGCCGATCCGGCCGTGCATGGCTGCGGCTCTAAAACGGTGATCGCGGTGGATTTCGTGCGCCGTCTCATCGGGATATCTTGCTCGACTATTCCGAGTCGGTTGGAGAAGCGTTGAGCGAAGAGGTTCGCTATGCGGATCCGGATCTGGTTCCTCAAGCCAATCCCGGTCAAATTACATCCGAGGCGGTGAAAAAGGTTCAGCAGATCTTTGCCCGGTATGTCGAAGATGAGAGCAGGCTGGCTCAATGGTTTGGGTGTTATATGACCTCTCCGAAATACCACGAGGAGGAGATGGCACCGGAGAAACACCGTCTGGAAGAAGTTCGTACCCATATTTCGGAGGGTGGAAAACTTGTCAGAAATGAAGGCTCACGTTTTGCGTTTCATGAACATGGACCGAATCTCTGGTTATTTGTTGATGGACGTCGGTATACCTGCAGTGGGCCCATGACGGATCTGGTGAAAACCTTGTGTGCCAAACGCCAAATCGGTTCGGAGGACTACGTCCCGTCGGAAGGGAATGATTCCTTACTTCTCGATTTGCTGAGCCACGGCAGTCTCTACCTTGCTGACTGAAAAATACTTCCCCCCTTCCCCCAAAGAGATGCTCCCTTTTAGGCTATAAGGATGGATTGATTCCCTGGTTACTCGCCGCCATCAGTGAAAAAGTTACAGTTGTGTGGCGCCTCCATCGACGGGAAGGTCAATTCCCGTGATATAGGATGAATCATCTGATGCCAGAAATAACGCCGCTGTGGCGACTTCATGAGAGGTTCCCATTCGTTTCATAGGGTTTTGTTCACCAAAGCTGGCTTTCATGCCTGGAACGTCTTCTGCGGGAACGCCCACTTTCTCAAAGATAGGGGTATCAATTGGTCCAGGGGCCAGAGCGTTTACCCGGATGTTTCTGTCGAGAAGTTCAGTCGACAAGGTTCTGGCCAGATTCCGAACGGCCGCTTTGGTTGCACCATAGACACTGGAATTGGGAAACCCTTTCTGGTCGGCGATGGACGAATTGATAATGATCGATGCTCCTTTATTCAGCAGCGGCAGGGCTTTTTGAATATTGAAGAACAGGCCTTTGAAATTGACATCGACCATCCTATCGAATGTGGCTTCGTCTACGGTGTCAAAGGGGCCAAAAATCGCAATGCCGGCATTGAGGAAGAGAACATCGATCTTTCCCGCCGTCTTGTGTATCTGCTGATACAAATCCGCAATGTCATTGAGATTCCCGGTATCCGATACGAAACCGGCACTCGCTCCTCCGATCTCTTTCACAGCCGCTTCCACCGGCTCTTTCCTTCTTCCCGTAATGATCACCCTGGCCCCTTCAGCCTGAAATAATTTGGCTGTGGCCAAACCAATGCCACTATTGCCACCCGTAATGACCGCCACTTTGTCCTGAAGTTTTTGAGGCATAGGTATTTTCCTTCCAAGGTGGATAGAGAACATTACAATCGTATGTCATACCAGTAAAACATTTTAGAATGAAATTTTCATCCCTCTTCCAGCAATGCATTGCTGAATGGTTCTGAGATGTTTGTCGTGAGGCAACCCATCAGAGATCATCGTCATCTTCTTCCCATCCTTTCTTAATGGCTGCTGCTCGCATCCGCTGTTTGGAAAACGCCCAAAAGGCCAGGAAGGTGATCGCGAGCCAGACCATGCCGGAACTGGTGGCCACAGGGATCCAGCGATTCCAGAGTGTCTGCCGACTCCAGAACTGCTCTTCTGCATCTGTGAGTGTCATAAAGGTAGTTTGCGCAAAGGCTTCAGAAAAGGACAGGCCTTGCCGGACTTTCGCCAAAAGACGTTTGGGGGTATCCTGCCCTGTGTGTTCCAGAAGGTCTCGCGTAAAGGCGTAAGCCAGCACATAGGCCCGTCGGACAGAGGTCTCATCTTTGCTGAAAAGCGTATTGAGTTCATGCAGGGAGACGTGCGTGTTGGAGACCATTGCCCAGACTAATCGGGCTCGATCTTCCAATTCCCATTTTCGGGCGGCCATCATCGCTAATCCCTCATCAAACCAGCGTGGCAGGGGCTGTTCTCCTGCCGCCCGATGGGCCAGGATATGGCCAATTTCATGCAGAAAGACCTCGTTGAGTGAATCATCCGGATAGGTCAAACTCCGGTCAGTGAGGAGCACAATTGTGGAAGTCTGACTGACGGCGTACCCGGACATCCATTCGGGTGCTTCCTGTGCAAGGGGCGATTCCTTTGGCGCCAGGATGACTCGAATGGGAAGTCCGGGATGTTCAAGTCCCATAAAGTCCATCATATGCTGCAGGGCTTGGGGGTTGCTGTCCTTCAGTTGGGCAGCTAAGGGTTCCAGGGATTCCGGGGCTTCAATGATGAATTGGGGGGAGGCACTTCCCATCACGAATCCGGGGTGAGCCATCATCACAAAAATCGTCAGAAACAGGAATTGGAGTCCAGTCTTAGAAACATGACAATTGGGTTGGCGAAATTTTTGTTGGATTGTGCACAAACGCATTGACTGGTCGAGGAGTGGGATGTCTCTGAGGAAAGCTTGAAGACCGGGACGGGTTTCCGAATGGCTGGTATCAAATTTCTGCATTCAGATGGTCAAGGATGATGCGGGCGTCGGTGATGGGGTCGGTGCTCATGGGCAACTGTGACTGTTCGGTCACTTTGGTCAGAAGTCGTTGCGCAGCCGCTCGCACCGGTAGCGGGAACGTGGATTCTGCTTGAATGCGATGAAGGTGATGCATGGTATCTCCCTTCCAGGTCGCCAGCTTCTGTTGCGCAGCCCATTGCCGGGAGGCCAGAGCCACGGCTCGTCGTGCGCAGACTCTGGCTAATCCATCGTTCCCATTCTGGAGCCCCTTGGCGGCTTTGATGAGTTCCTGTTCGATCTGATCCGGTCGACTCATGAATCCTGATGCGTGGTGCGATTGGCATACAGTTTCCGCCTGGT
>JAUHYK010000025.1 GCA_030426465.1 Alphaproteobacteria bacterium | reverse complement strand
CTCGCCTCCATGCGCCAGCCGGAGGCCACAGTTTTCGGAAGCCCGATCTGGGGGCTTGGAACCATCCTGTTTGCGCCAACGAAATCCGGCGACTTTGTGTTTGGCCATGACGGCGCCAATGAACCGGCGATCAATGTGTCGGTGCGCATCAATCCTGACAATGATGACGCCTATATCATGCTGGTGAACGGCCACCCGTCATTGGCGTCCGATATCGGCGGGGAATGGGTTTTGTGGCAAACGGGCGTACCTGATATTTTCTCGACAGAGAGGGCGATAAAAAGCGCGCTCTTGCCGGCCTCCGTGGGATCGCTGATTATCGTGATCCTCGCGTTCTTCCTTGTGAGACTTTTGCGGTCACGCGCGGGGTAATCAGTCCTTCGAAGTCTTTTCAGCAACTGCTTTGGCGCCATGATGTTACGGGCGCCAGAACATCATTTATTCGACCTTGAGCTGAACCGGAAGCTCAACCGGTCCGCCATCCGCCTGCGCCATCTGTTTAAAATGTTCGGCGGCGCTTTCAGGGATGCGCCAGGCAAGGGCGCCGCTTTTGTCGGCGCGCGTCAGCAATTGCCCGCCGAGATAGAGGTCGGCTTTCATGTTCTGAAGATCGTTGGTCTCTTGCCCTTTGATGGTCAATTCCACCAAATAACCGGCTTCGGCGTTGAACGGCTCATTGCGCGTTTCAACAAGGTCAAGGCCGGCGTCGTGGCGTTGTGAGAGGCCTTCATACATCGGCCGCAAAATATCGATAGAGTCCTTGTTCACCCAGTATTTGTCGCTGGCATGTTGAACGCGCGCAACAGCTCGCCCGAGTTCTACTTGCGCGAGCATGTAGTCTTCCAAGGCGCCGCCTTCGATAAATTCCGCCTGCGCCCGTTTCAGCGCTTCTTTGCCGAGCCCGCGCGCCAAAGAAAACCCAATGTCTTTCACGTACGATCTGACGATGCCGCGCATGCCTTCGCGGCCAGTGACGTCAGCCAGTTCCTTGGCGGCATTTGTAAGGGCCCGATCTTTTTCCGCTACCGCTCTCAAATATCTTTTCCAGACGCCGGCGTTTGCAATCGGGCTTGAGTTTCTGCCGTTAATTGCGTTCGCCATGCGATAGGAGGCGGTTTTCATGGCGCCGCTCGCTTTCGCGTGCTGCAAATGTTGAATGACGATTTTATAGGGCAGGTTCAGCCAGAAGTTTCGAACGGTGCTCGCGGCGGGAAGGCCGGCGGCCCAAGCATCCGTGTCAATCACCTGATAGTTGTTTTTCAGCCGCGACAACCGGCTTCCATGGGCTGTATAATCCGACAATCGCATACGCGTTGAGTCATAATATGTTGGCGGCAAGACGGTATTGAAAAGCATCTGGCGGGATGCTTCAGCAATCACGGCGCCCGGCCCAAGTTCCGCAACCTTCGCGATGCTATAGAAAGAATCGACAGCCTCTGTGGCGGCCTGTGCAATCAGCGAAAGGTTTCCGTAAGTCTCCAAGCGGTTGTTGGCGTCTTCGGCCGCTTGCGCCGCCGCCAGCATTTGCTCGCGCGCCTGGTCCCGGTTGGCGGCGAGCTGTTGTTGGACGCCTTCATGTTTTGCAAGCTCTTCATAAACATCGGCGGTCAGATCGTACAGGGTTTCAATCTCGTCTGCCTCGGCTGGTTCGTAGGTTGCATGCCTTGTGGTCAGACCGGTGATTTGCAACAGGCCTGAATTGCGTTCCCAATCGACCAGTTTCTTACGGGCGGCGTCCAATTTGGCGTATGCGGTTTGTCGGGACGAGCGCAATTGTGTGATGGGGCCTTCGGCGCGCGCAATCCGGTCCTGATAAATCTTTTCCCGGCGTTCGATATCGGCGCGCGTGTCCGCGATCTCGCTTTTGAGATTTTGGATGGCCGTCAGCTCGGCGGGCGTTCTCTCAGGCGTGAAAAGCGCGTCACGGGTTTTTTCCAGTGTCGTGATTTTACTTTCGACGGTCTCGCGTTCCGCCGCCAGTTCTTCCAGCCGCGCTTTACCGTGCGGTGTTTTCGCTTCGGTCGCTTCCACATTCTTCGCTGCGTTTTTCAAGACGTCCAGACGATTTTGATGTCTGGCGATCGCTTCGCCGATTTTTGCGTATTCGGGCAGCTGCACGACAGTTTCTGTGTCTTTCCGGCCTTTTGCTTGAAGCTCATAAAGTTTTGTACTCATGGCCTGGTCGGCGTCATATAACGGGGTCAAAATAGCTGAACTGTCCTGCACCGCAGCCTGTAGCCGTTGGTGCGCGTGTTCGAACGCTTCGTCGGCGTTTTCCGCGTCATCTTTGGCGTTTCTGACGGCGGCTTTCAGGTTTTGATAGGTAAGGGACGTGCTTGCGCGCTCTACGGAAATTGCGCCGATGATGATGACGCCCTCCGGTTCAGGCTCGCCGGTGATTTTGAGATCGACGACAAACGTCTGACCGCTGATATTCAGGAAATGACGGCCTGATTTTACACCGGGCCAGAAGGTGACGGAGAATTCGAGATACTCGTTTCCGTTGTCACCCTTGGTGTAGACATTGCCGGCCTGGATGCCGCGCGAGAACGGGAATGTTGCGAAATGGCGCCCCCAAAGCCCTGATCCTTTTGCACGAATGATAAAGGACGGGCGTTGGCCCGGGAAATTTTGCTGATCACCCCAATGATACTTGTCCCAATCGAACGCCAACAACACATGCCGCGGTCCGATTTTGGTGTATTTCGAGAGATGTGCGGTGTCTTTATCGTTGGTTGCAATAACGTCGGTAATGTCCGGGACAATGCGCTCCCAATGGGTCGTCGCTTTTTTGTCGTCATAGGCTAAGTCGCCGTCAACGCTTGTCGCAGAGGTGGCGCGAGCGTCTTCCTGGCCGCCCCATCGGCCATAGATAAAGTATCCGTGCTTAATATTGGCCTGTGTTCCGGTTGCGTCGACGGAGAGTTCCTGCACATTTGCGTAGTTTGCTCCGGGGGTAGAATATTCTAGGGTCCAATCGTTCGCCGCATTTATGCGTTGCTCGAAAAGGCATCCGTTCAGTTCGCCTTCTTTGCAGATCACCTCGCGTTCGCGATAAAGGCTTATGCGAAAGTCGCTCGCCGCGCCCTCGACGGTGTCGCCGGAAAAGCGGACGCTCCAGTTGCCTTCAACACCCTCCATGATGGTGGTGTCTGTTTGAGCGAGCGCCATTGAAGAACAGATTGTCATCACGACAATCAGGAACTGCGCAGCAGCTGACTTGAAATTCATCACGTTTCCCCGTTGCAACGTCGATCGCTCACCGTGACTGAGCTGTCCCAGTAAAGAACAAATACTGCTATTAGTCCTTAACGAAAATTCAGGAATGCCCGAAAAATCTCCGCAAAAGGCGCCGATTGCGGTCTAGGGCGCATATATTGGCGGATGTTTCCATGACGGCGCCCAGAAAGAGGGGGGAATTCTGTGGAGTGCCTGGGGCGCGAATCATCTGACAAGAAGCCGGTGAATTACGGAGTTACACCCCATGACCGCGCCGAATGTCGGATCGAAAGCCCACCCGTCGCAATTCGATTGCTATGACGACCTCGCCGAAGACGAGCCTTATTTCGTCATCCGCGCGGATGATCCATTGTCCGACGCCCTGATTGAGCTGCACGCCTATATCGGCGCAGGCCAGTCGGGCGCCGCGCACAATAAACTCGCTGAGATCATGGAGCTTACTCGCGACCGGCCGCCGCGCCCGTCGGATTCGCCTAAATATCGTGAGACCTTCGCTATCTCCCAGGCGATGGAAGGCTGGCGCCGCGCCAAGCCCAAAAAATAGGCCGCGGCTTTCTCTGCAACCTTCCTGTGCTAGACTTGTTCTGACAAGTGGGGAGGCGCGCGGGGGGCATCCCGCAATTCGTTCGAGCGCGCCGCAATAAAACCGGGAGGGTGATATGGGAATTTTCAACGCGGCGTTTCGCAAAATTATGGTCGGCGCCGCTGCGGCGGCATTGGTCGCGTGCGCGTCCACCGGCGGGCCGTTGGGGCTTTCCGATCAGCAAGGTCTGGCGCTTGGCGATCAGGAACACCCGAAGATTGTCGCAGCGTTCGGGGGTGAGCTGAATGATCCGCAACTGACCGCTTATGTGCAACGCATTCACAATCGCCTCCTCGCTACCTCGGAGGCGCCGTCTCCTGAATTGGCTTCAATCGAATTGACCGTGCTCGACAGTCCGGTTGTCAACGCCATGGCGTTGCCCGGTCATGTTTATGTGACGCGCGGCCTTCTGGCGCTCGCGAACAGCGAGGCGGAAGTCGCTGGCGTCATCGGTCACGAGATCGGACATATCTATGAACGCCACACGGCGCAACGCGTCAGCCGCGGTAATCTCGCCGGGCTCGGCGCGGCCGCAGTCGCCATCCTCACCGGCGATCAGGATACGGCGCAACTCGCCGGACAGGCGGCGCAGCTTTATCTCATGAAGTTCTCGCGCAGTCAGGAATATGAGGCTGATCTCGTTGGTGTGCGGATCATGGACAGGGCGCAATACGATCCAATCGGCCAGTCGGAGTTTCTGGATACGCTTGGCAAATGGTCTAGCCTTGAAAGCCGGATCGCCGGGGTGGAGCGCCCGCCGGAATTCCTGAACACCCACCCGAATACGCCGGAGCGGGTGCGCCGCGCGGCGGCGGAGGCGCAAGTGCTCGGCGCCGGATCCGGAGAGGGGCGCAATCGCGAGGCCTATCTCGCCAATATTGACGGGCTTCTATATGGCGATGATCCGGTGAAGCAGGGCTTCATCCGCGGCCGCGACTTCGTGCATCCGGGTATCGGCATTGCGTTTACGGTCCCGTCTGGCTTCGAACTCCAGAATTCGTCAACCGCCGTGCTGGCGCGCTCCGCCCAGACTGGCGCGCAGATGCAGTTCACCGGCGCCAATTCGGCTGAAAGCCCGCAGGCGATTATTGACCGGCCGCTGTCGCAAAGTCTCGGCGTCGATCTCGGCCAGTCGCGGGCCATGACGATCAGCGGCCGTCCTGGCGCGGTGGGACAGGCGCGCGCAAACACCCAGAGCGGCGCCGTCGATGTCACCGCCTATGTGGTGAAATGGAAAGGCGACACGAACTATATTTTCTTGTGGGTGGCCCCGGCCAATGTCTCCCAGCAATTGCAGTCGCCAATACGGTCGAGTGTCAGGTCCTTGCGCGCAGTTTCGTTACAGGCGGCCAATCCGCCGCCGGCCCAGCGTATCGACGTGGTCACCGTGCAACGGAACGATTCCGCCGCGAGTCTTTCCAACTACATGGCCTTCGACGCGTATAAGGAAGAGCGCTTCCGGGTGATGAATGCGATCGAGCCAAACGAATCGGTAAAGGCGGGCGAGCGGGTCAAGCTGGTGCGCTGACGGAGGCGGTTTTTGTGCAGAAAAACCGGCGCTTTCCCGCCCGGTTCGCTGCGTTGGGGCCTTGCACCCCAAGGCGCAAACGCTAAGGTCTGCGGCGACTTGTGAAGCGCCCCGAAGGCGGGGCCGCAAAGGAGGAAATCATGGCCATCGACGGCAAATGGAACATCACGATCAAAACCCCTATGGGCGAACAGACCGCGACCCTGACGCTGAAAGAAGAAGGCGGCGCGCTCACCGGTGAAATGTCCGGCGCGGCCGGCACATCGCCGATTGAAAACGGCAAGGTTGAGGGCGACACGCTGAGCTGGGACGCGAAAGTCACAAATCCCATGCCGATCACGCTCTCCTTCACGGGCAAGACCGAAGGCGACAATATTTCCGGCAATGTGCAGCTCGGCGCTTTCGGAACGTCGACCTTCTCCGGCGCCGCTGTTTAAGCGCGGCCCGCATGAACCGGCTCGCAGCCACTCTCGCCGCCATTCTGGGCGTAGGAGCCATGGTCGGAGCCTGTAACGGGGAGCCAAATGAGGCGGGCGCCGATAAGGCGGCCCGCCTTTCCAATACCTCCGTTGAAACAGCAGACGACATCCCGCGAGACGGCTATGTCGCGGCGCAGGAATCCTCAGCGAGCCTTAACTCTCTCGGGGAGGCGTTCGTCAAGCTGGCGCTTTCTGTGGGCGAACATGTTCCGGCTTTCGTCGACGCATATCACGGTCCCGCCGAATGGGCCGACGCCGCAAAGACGGAAAAGCGCACGCTCGAAGAGCTGGAGGTCGAGGCTCAGGGGCTTCTTATATCTATCCGCCGCACCAATGCCGGCGGGGCGAGCGTGCGCGGCGACATGCTCGAAAAACAGATCCGCGCGGCGCTGACCCGCATTCAAATGGCGCAAGGAAAACGGTTTTCGTTCGATGAAGAAACCCGGCTGCTCTATGACGCCGTCGCGCCGCAATATGACCTCGCGGAATTCGACGCCGCGCTTGCTGAAATCGATGCGCTGCTGCCGGGCGAAGGATCGCTATCGGACCGCGTCGATGCGTTTCGGAATTCCCTCGCAGTTCCCGAAGACAAGCTGCAGGCGGTCTTCGACGCCGCTATCGCCGAGTGCCGGAAGCGAACGCTCGCCCATTACGAGCTGCCGGAAACTGAGAACTTTCGTCTGGAGTTTGTCACTGACAAACCCTGGAGCGGGTACAACTGGTATCAGGGCGATTACGAGAGCCTCATTCAGGTCAATACGGACTTCCCGATCATCATCGACCGCGCCGTGGATCTTGGTTGCCATGAAGGCTATCCGGGCCATCACACCTGGAACGCTTTTATCGAGCGCGATCTTCTCGAGGACAAGGGATGGATTGAGTACTCGGTCTATCCGCTGTTCTCGCCCATGTCGGTGACGGCGGAGGGCTCAGCGAATTACGGCATCGAACTGGCTTTTCCCGGAAACGAAAAAATCGCTTTTGAGCGCGACGTTCTTTTTCCACTCGCCGGACTTGATCCTGACAAGGCGTCGACACTTGAGCGGCTCAATGATCTTCGGCGCAAGCTTTCCCATTCGCGAAACCACATCGCCCGTGAATATCTTGACGGCCGCATCAGCCGCGAAACAGCAATCGAGATGTCGGTGAAATACAGACTTGAATCACGCGAACGCGCTGAGCAGGGGGTGCGCTTCATCGACACCTATCGCGGCTATGTCCTGAACTACAATCTCGGTCGCGACCTTGTCGAAGGTTTTGTTGAACGTCAGGCGGAGCTGAATGGCGGTGATCGCTGGGCGGCGTTTGAAACGTTGCTGACGACGCCGCTTTCGGCGTCGGAGATCGCACAAGCCTCAACATCATCCGGCGGCGCAGACGAATGAAGGCCAAAAGCTGGGTTCAACGCATCCATCTCTGGGCGGGGCTGATCCTCGGCATCCAGGTTCTTTTGTGGATGGCCTCCGGTGTTGTCATGAGTTGGTTTCCCATTGAGATGGTGCGCGGCGAAACCGTCGCCTTCATCTCGCCGCCAATTGAGCTTGAGGCGCAGGCCTACGCCTCACCGGGCGGAATTATTGCGCAAGCGCCGGGCGCCACCTCAGTGGAACTGAAGCGGTTTGGCGGGCGGGTCGTTTACCTCGCCTCCAACGCTGACGGCGCTATCGCCATGTTCGACGCATCAAGCGGCGAGAGACTGACACCGTTGAAGGAACGGGATGTGCGCGGCATCGCCAAACAGGATTTTGTCGGTGACGGCGATATCGTCAGCGCGCGTTTGATCAGCTTTCCGCCACAGGAATACCGTCGGGAGACGCCGGTCTGGCGCGTGGATTTTGACGATAAGTACAACACACGCCTTTATATTTCCCCGTCCAGCGGAGAGGTGCGCGCGCGCCGAAACGATATCTGGCGGCTCTATGACTTTTTCTGGATGCTTCATATCATGGATTACGAAAACCGCGAGGATTTCAATAATCCGCTGGTGATGACCGCCGCCGGCGCCGGTTTTGTCTTTGCGCTGTCGGGCGTCATCATCGTGATCATGCGCTTGACGCGCGGACGCTACAAACATGACCTGATGCTGTTGGCGCACGCAAAACCGCGCAGGCACAATGTTGGGGACAAGACGGATTAACTTTCCTCCAAGCCGGAAGGACATAATGCGCCGTTCAATCTGTGACGACGCAATACGCTTCGGGCAATGTTCAAAGGCTCAGCCCGAAAAATCCTCCGAGGAGACTGCGCCGTCATTGTCGTTGTCATGAGCGCGGATTACGCCGCGGGCCATCAGGGCGGCGCCGGCCGCAGGGTCCTTGTCACCGGCTTTCGCGCGTTTGGCCACGATATGCGCGACGAGTTCGCCTTCCGTGACCTTGCCATCACCATCCTGATCCGCGCTCAAGATAGGCTCCTTAACGGTGGTTTCGACTATACTGATCTGGTCGAATTCCTTCAGGGAAAGCTTGCCGTCACTCGATGCATCGATCCGGTCGAATAATTCAGAGCGCGATTCATTCTTCGGTATGGCGCCCTTGGTCGTGATGACGATCTGAATGCCGTTGAAAGACGCATTGCCGGATTTGCCGGGCGTGAGAAACTCGCTCTTTGAAATGGCGTTGTCATGGTCGTCGTCGAGCCAGATAAACACCGCCTCCAGTCGCGGGTCGGCGGCTGCTGATGGCGTTGCCATGGCGATCCCGGCCGCACATGCGGCGAGGGCGGCGAGTCTTGCCTTCTTGCTCTTGATGATTTTGGTCATGTCGAACTCCTTTGGGGACTGATTGCCGGGAGCCCGACTGACGTCGGCGATATAGGCGTCGATGAAGTTGCGGATAACTTCGCTGGCTGAGCGTTTCCGTTTTTCACACGAGTCCATGAACGCTTTTTTTGTTTCGGGCGCGACACGCACTTCGATGGAGTCGGTTTTCTTCGGCTGGCGGCGATCTGTCATCATTGGCCTCTAGGGAAAATATCAAATCGGGCGCCCTATGAATATGCGGTGCTTATTGCTTCATTGAAGCAAATCCGTGTGGGGGCTCAATACAATTCGTGTCCGGACACGGCCATATCCGGCCGAGTCATAAAAAAGCGTCGGCGGATGCGTGACGCTTTTCCTAACAAGCCTGAAGCTTTCTAGAACGCGAAGTAGATTGGTTCCGGCCCTTGCGGGGCGTCCTTGTCGCTCTTTTCGTCTTTATCGGACTCGGCGAGCTTGGTTTTCTTTTCTTCCGGACATTCGCTGCTGTCGGCTTCAACACTGGCTGCGGCGGTCTCCTCCGCATCGATGCGAATGAAGCGCGCCATCATGCCTTCAAGCGCAGATCTTGCAGGCTCGTGAGAGGTATCAGATCCGCTATCGGTGAAGAGGGCCGATCCGCCGCCAAAGGGCAGGGAAGGCGCGGCGTGCGCGTGAGCAAAACCCAGCGCCAAACCGGATCCTGCGGCGACTGCAAAGGTCTTGAAAATGGATTTGCTCATAACGTTCCCTCTCTCCGGCGCGACTATCCTCTGATCGCGCGCCTTCGGCAAGCTTTATCCCGGAGGACCAGAGCCTGAATTGCTTACCATCAAGTAATATTTTCGCGAGCTTTGGTTATTTTGGCGCCGCAATATAACAGCGCCCGGCGAAAACCGGGCGCTGGCTTAGAAAAAGCTTATCGGTCAGGCGGTTAGAGCGTCCGCCGCCGGGGTGTAGTCGACCCCGAGGGCCTCTGCGACCGCCTTATAGGTGACTTTGCCTTTGTGGATGTTGAGCCCGTCCTGAAGATGCGCGTTGTCCCTTAGCGCATCCAGCCCGCGATTGGCGAGTTGCAGGCCAAAACCCAGCGTCGCGTTGTTGAGGGCGTGAGAGGAGGTCAGCGGCACAGCGCCCGGCATATTGGCGACGCAGTAATGGATGACGTTCTCGACCACATAGGTCGGATCGGCGTGGGTGGTGGCGTGGGAGGTCTCAAAGCAACCGCCCTGATCGATGGCCACGTCCACCAGGACAGCGCCTTCTTTCATGCCTTTCAGCATCTCGCGGGTGACGAGCTTCGGCGCCGATGCGCCGGGGATAAGCACGGCGCCGACAACCACATCGGCGACATCGGTTTCTTCGTCGAGGGCTTCGTAGGTGGAATACCGTGTTTTCGCCCGGCCTTCGAAAAGCTCGTCGAGCTCAGCGAGGCGGCGGTTTGAGCGGTCGAGGATGGTGACATCTGCGCCAAGGCCCACGGCCATGCGCGCTGCGTGAGTGCCGACAACGCCGCCGCCAATGACCAGCACTTTCGCCGGCAAGACGCCCGGAACGCCGCCCATCAATAGCCCGCGCCCGCCCTGATGCGCCGTCAGCGCATAGGCGGCCGCCTGGATTGAAAGGCGTCCCGCGACTTCGCTCATGGGCGCCAGCAACGGCAGGCCGCCGAATGAATCGGTCACGGTTTCATAGGCGACAGCGGTGACGCCCGATTCAATAAGACCGCGCGCCTGATCCGGATCGGGCGCCAGATGCAGGTAGGTGTAGAGGAGCTGACCTTCGCGAAGCTGCACCCATTCTGTCGGCTGGGGCTCCTTCACTTTGACGATCATGTCGGCTTTTTCGAACACCGTCTTTGCGTCCGGGGCGATCTTTGCGCCCGCGGCGATGTAGTCGGCGTCGCTTGCCTTAATGCCGGCGCCGGCGCCGGTTTCCACCAGCACCTCGTGACCGTTCTGCACATATTCGCGCACGCTCCCGGGAACCAGGCCGACGCGGTATTCGTGATTCTTGATTTCCTTCGGAACGCCAACAAGCATGGGAGTCTCCCTCGTGATTTGCTCGCGACGGATTATATTCAGATTTTGCAGGATATTTTTGATATTTTACGTCATATTTGATAATTAGAAGAATATTGTATCGCAAAATACAAGTTTTTAAGAATGGAATTCACGACCATGGACAAGTTCGACACCGCCATATTGAACGTCCTTCAAGAGGACGGTCAGACACCCTTTTCTGAGTTGGGCGAGCGGGTGGGGCTGTCGCCGTCGGCCTGTCACAAGCGAGTGAAGGAACTCTGGCGCACAGGCGTCATCACCCAGCAGGTGGTGATCGTCAATGAGCGCGAGGCGGGATTGGAAACTTCGGTCTTCGTTCAGGCGACCCTTAAAAATCAGCAACAATCGACACTGAACGAATTTGAAAAAGCGGTGACCCGCCATCGCGAAATCATGGAATGTTATCTGATGGCCGGGTTGTCAGATTATCTGTTGCGCATTCTCTGTCTCGACGGCGCAGATTATGAGCGCATACATACGGAAATTCTGACGCGTCTTCCGGGGGTTGACCGGGTGATTACAAATTTCGCGATCCGCAAGGTGTTCCGCCGGACCGCTGTTCCTCTCTAAAAAAAGATGCTCAAATAAGGCGCAACCGGCGCCGAATTGTGGCGAGAATGCGGCGAGCATTAATAATACAAGCCCTTACGGCGCTTACTTTCTGACAATGAATATAAATTTGGCGTTAACGCCTTAAGCGTGCGGCAAAACTTCGGCGCCATCCTCTCATTGAGCTTTTTAGTGAGGATGACATGCTTACCACTGCGCGTGTTGATATTCCCGCTCCTGTTGTTGCGCGCCTGAAGCACGCTGCGGATTACTCCGACAATGTGAATGATTATGCGCGTGAGGATCTGATCGGGTTCAAACGACCTATTGCGGCGACCTTTGCGCTTCTGGCGCCTTTGGTTCTCGCTTTCAATTATTACACGGCCGGGCTGATGATGACGGTTCAGGTTGGGGCGATGATGATCCTTTTCGTCGCCGCCGGACTTTTCGTGATTGGCCGGCAGGAATGGCCGAATATCGTCGCCAAGTTTCAGGGCTGCGTCATGGCGAAGCGCAAAGCCATCGCCGATCTGAGATGCGGTTTCGGAGAATCGTCTTTCCTGAGCAATGGCCGTGCGCCGGTGTTCTATGAACATGCCAATGGCGTTCTTGTGCTTGCCGATGCGGGCGATCTGAAAACGCTTTTCTTCGATGTTTCGAAGGATGGCTCCGACCCACGCTGGGAGCTTTATCAAAGCGGCGAGATGCGCCGCCGGGTCTGGCGCTGGCTGCGCCTGCCGGTTTCGCGCGAGGTGGTGAAGTTCTCCACTGAAGGCGCGCAGCTCGCCCGCGTCAGCGCGGCGCCGACGATCCCCTCCATTGAAGCCTGGGAGGCGATTAATGTCTCCCTCGGCGAGCCCATGGACGGCGCCATCATCCATCGCCCGTTTGACGAGATTATCGACGACGTTAACCGGTTGATGTTCTAGGCGGTTTCGCTCCTCTCACCTGTCCCTGCGCCCAGGTAGCGGCGCCCCTTACAATACGGGGGCGCCGCTGCTACATGGAGCGCCATGGCGACGATCATAGACACAATCGGCGGGGAAAAGCCCCGTCATCCGGAAAAGCAGAAACGCGAGGATAGCCCGATCCTGCGCAAGCCCGAATGGATTCGGGTCAAGGCGCCGGTCTCGAAAGGCTATTCAGCCACGCGCGAGATTGTGCGCTCGAAAAACCTGCACACCGTCTGCGAAGAGGCGGCGTGCCCCAATATCGGCGAGTGCTGGGACAAAAAACACGCGACCATGATGATCATGGGCGACACCTGCACCCGCGCTTGCGCCTTCTGCAATGTAAAAACCGGATTGCCGGCGCCGCTGGATGTCGACGAGCCGGGCAATGTCGCCGACGCTGTCGCCGAAATGGGTCTGAATCACGTTGTCATCACTTCGGTTGACCGCGACGATCTGGAAGACGGCGGCGCCGACCATTTTGCGAAAGTCGTAAGAGCCATTCGCGCCCGCGCGCCCGGGACGACGATTGAAATTCTGACGCCGGATTTCCTGCGCAAGGACGGCGCCGCGGAGATCGTGATCGATTCAAAGCCGGACGTTTTCAATCACAATCTTGAAACCGTGCCGCGTCTCTATCTCTCGATCCGTCCGGGCGCGCGCTATTATCATTCCATGCGCCTGCTTGAAAAAGTGAAAGAGCGCGATCCGACCATGTTCACCAAGTCCGGCATTATGGTGGGGCTTGGCGAAACACGCGAAGAAGTCATGCAGGTGATGGACGACATGCGTTCCGCCGGCGTCGATTTCATCACGATCGGCCAATATCTCCAGCCGACGCGCAAGCACGCGCCCATCGACCGTTTCGTCCATCCCGACGAATTCAAGTCTTATGAAACGCTGGCGCGCGCCAAGGGATTCTTGATGGTGTCATCTTCGCCGCTGACGCGCTCATCGCATCACGCGGGCGAGGATTTCGCCCGGCTTCAGGCGGCGCGCGCCGCCAGAGGCGTTTAGCAATTGCCGCAGGGACGCCTGCATTGTGACCGCAATAGTCCTTTCACATTGCCGCAAACCGCCAGCACATCCTGATCCTCGATCCGGTCACCGGTTTGCGCGTCGTTTTCCTGCCGCTGGTCGTTATTCTGGGTCATCGTGTTTTTATTGTTGACGATGACGGCGGGTTTGGATTTGGCCTTGTGACCATGCTTGGTCCGGGCTTTGCTATCGATCCTACGGAGGTCTTCTGCGAGATCTGAAAAGCGCCGCTCTGCGTCTTTGCGGTCGCTCGCGGCCATATAGCATTTCGCTTCGTCGTAACGCTGCACTTCAAGGCAGTGCATATGTGTCTTGCAGCGTTGGACCACAGCGTTATAGGCGGCGTTGATCTCGGCCCGGAAAGCGTCCAGCGGCGCCTTGCTGGCGTCGGGGTCGCTCGCCCCTGCTGCGATCGCGCCCTGGACAGCCGAAAGATAGTTTTGTTTCCCGGCTGTGTATTGCGCTTCGCAGGTTTCTGCGGCGATGTCGCGCCGCGCCTCCGGCGCTCCGGCTGGAATGATGGTCTCGTTGCGCACATTGATGTCTTCGACGTCGACTTTGTGTGTGCAGCCTTGCGTCAATACAGTCAGCGCGGCGATAATGACAAAATGCGTTTTCATAATAACCCCCGTTGAAAGACCGGCTGTGTGCGGTCTGTTTGAAAGCTGAAAAAGGGAAGGGCGCTCAGCCCTCGAATTCGAACTGAAGCTCAAGCGGGCCGAAGCAGCAGGGCGCGGCGAAATACCCGGCCTTCAGGCCAGCGCAATAGCCGATTGCGAGCAGGACGACGGTGACGAGAACGCTGACGGCGATGATCGTCATCACACTGGATTTCTTATCGGACGGCGCTGATTTCTTCTCAATATTGAAAAAAGCGATGTCCTGATATCGTTTTTCTGCACCTAAACTCATCTTTTCCCCTCCATTTAAAGTAAAGAACAAATGAAAAACATTTCTTCATTACACTTTATAGTTGCGGCTTGTCGAGTCTTCTCGTCTGGCGGTGGGACTGCCGCGCGCGCCTGTCTTGCGGGGCGCGTGGGGCGCGGCTAAGAGACGGGCGGGCCGCTTCAGGGCTCGCCGGAATGCCGCTATGGCCTTGAAATTATACGATCTTGCGCTGGCCGATCCCGAAATCAGGCCGAGCCCGTTCTGCTGGATGGTGAAATTCGCGCTTCTCCACAAAGCGCTGGAATTCGAGCCCATTTTGGTCGGCTTCGCCGACAAGACCAAATATCCCGATCCGGAATATGGCCGCATCCCCGTCATTATCGATGGCGAGGAGATGGTCAAAGACAGCGCGGCGATTATGGCGTGGCTCGACAAGACCTATCCTGAAAATCCGCTTGTCGCGACGCAAGGAGAGGCGGCGGCGGCGGAATTTTATCGCAGCTGGTTGTTTACGTCTTTCTTTCCGGCCGTTTCGCCAATGCTGGTTTCGCGTATTCACGCCCTCGCGGCCGAAGAAGACAAACCCTATTTCCGGGCTTCACGAGAGGAGCGTTTCGGCAAGACGCTTGAAGAACTCGCTGCGCTGCCGGGGCAAAAAGAGAAGACTGAGGCGTCTTTGCAAATATTGTCAGCGCCGCTCGGCCGCTACCGGTTTCTCGGCGGCGATGCGCCCAATCTTTGCGATTATATCGTGATGGGCGCGTTCATGTGGCCGAGGCTTTCAACAGCGGAAGACATTTACGAAGCGCCGCAACCGGTCGCGGCATGGTTTGAACGCATGCTCGACCTGTTTGACGGCTATGGGCGTAAGGCGAAACGGCCGTCATGACATATATGCTAGATCTTTATGATCGTTACGCGCGAAAGGCGAAGCGCCTCTCGTGACATTCCGGCATACCCAAACCGACGTACCCTATACGGCTGACCAGATGTATGCGCTGGTCGCGGATGTGGAAAAATATCCGGAATTCCTGCCCTGGTGCGTGGGGCTGAGGATTGTTGAGCGCGGCGCGGCGAACATCACCGCCGACATGATCGTCGCCTATAAAGTTTTCCGCGAACGCTTCCGGAGCAAGGTCGCCCTCGATCGCGAAAACAAGCGCATCGATGTCGCCTATGTCGATGGACCGTTTCGCAATCTTGAAAACCGCTGGCGTTTTACGGACAAGCCAGAGGGCGGGTCCGTGATAGACTTTGAGATTGAGTTCGAGTTCAGGAATTTCCTGCTGCAGGCGACGGCGCAGGCCGTGTTCGACAAGGCCTTCGCGCGCATGTCCGAGGCTTTTGTTAAACGCGCCGACGATGTTTACGGCGGTTAGTCGATTTCAGGTAAGGTGAAAGAAACGACCTTGCCGTTGGGCCGGCTGATCGCCCAGACGCGGCGTGGTTCTTTCGGATCGAAAGCGAAAGCTTGTCCCTCCGCCGGCGCCGCGATGGTGGCCACATGGATCATGACCGGGCCCATCTCGGGAAAGTCCAGAACATACATCTCCGGCAGATCATGCCCCATGACATAAAGCCGTCCGTCATCGCCGATGGCTCCGCCGGACGCCGCCTGCGGCGCCATTTTTTCGAGGATCGAAGCGGGCAGGGCGTAGCCGCCGGTTTTGCGCCAGTCCCGGTCATAAGTGACGACTGATGCGTAGGAGTGATCCTTATAGGGGAGCCCTGTTTCGTCATCATAATGGGCGAAGCCTGCGATCCATCCATCTTTATAATGGTCGAACCAGACAAGGGAGCCTTCATCCATCACGCCAAAACTTTTGCTTTCCACATGGGTCATGGTTTTCGCATCAAAAATTTCAATTGAGCTCGCCATGGGTAATTGCGGATGATTGGAATTGGCGCAGTAAAGCTTTCCGGCTTCGGCGTAACAGCTATTCATATGACGGATCAGGCCGCCGCGCTTGCCGATCCATCGTTTTACGAGGGCGCCGGTTTTACGCTCGTATTTCGCGAGAACATAATTGGCGACCGCGTAGAAATATTTTTCATCAGCGGCGACGCCCTGTGTCGCTTCCATCGCCGTGAAGTCTTCGAGTTTTGTGGCGGACAATTCCTGCGGGACAGGCGGCACATACTCTTCGATGCCCATCGCCATCCAGGCCGCTCGCCGCGCCTCGCGCCTGGCGTCTTCGTTTTGGGATTCCTCACCATGAGCGGTGGCGGCGCTGAAACAAATAACGGCGAGGAGAGCGGCGGTGATTTTTTTCATTATTGAGTTCCGAGTCTTAAAAGCTGGCGCCCCTTAATTTTTGAAGGGCGCCAGCATTGGTATGTTTAGAAGGATGCGTTGAAGCCGATCCAGAAAGTACGGCCGAAACGCGCGTCTTCCTGAAGGAATTGTGCGTCAGGGCCGGTGAGTTCCGTGCGGCCTTCGTCGGTGACGTTGACGGCTTCGGCAACCACGGAGAAATTCTCGCTCAGATTGACGCGCGCCTGAAGATCAAGCTGGCCGCGTTCGTCCCAATATTCATCGTGATTGGGATCGCTTGCGTTCAACAGGTCGAGAAATTCGCCGGTGTAGTTATAGGACCCGCGGACCTCGAAATATTCGTTCGCATAGAACAGGGTCAGGTTGTAGGTGAGATCCGGTTGTTGCAACAGCGTCGTGGAGCGCGTTGTTCCATCGCCGAGCGGGACGGTGAAGTCCGTGTCAAGCCAGGTGACATTGGCGCCGACCCCGAGCCCGTTCCATGGCGCGGGCAGGAAGTACATGACCTGCTGATATTGCGCTTCAAGGCCGAAGATTTCGGCGTTTGCTGCATTTTCCGGCTGGGTGACGCGATCGTAAACAATGCCGTCAACCGTTAGATTGGCGTTTGTTGTCGTAAGGACGAAAATTTCGTCAGAGATGTCTTTGTAGAATGCCCCAACCGACAGAATGCCTTCGGGAATATACAATTCGAGCGAGGCGTCGATATTGGTTGATTTGCGCGGATCAAGCTCGGGATTGGAACGCGAGAGCGTCAGATCGGTCCCGTCCGTGCCCGGGGTGAAGCCGCGCGTCAGGTCGGAAATATTAGGCCGTCCGATAGTCCGTGAGGCGGCGAGACGCAGCACGACTTCATCGGCCAGGTTAAAGCGTGCAACGGCGCTGGGGAGGATGTTGGTGTAGTCGCCGGAGACCTGTTCACCGCCGACCGGGCCGCCGTCCCATGAGGTATGCTCAACGCGTACGCCGCCGGTGACGGAGCCGACGCCCAGATCAAGCGAACCCTGGACATAACCAGCATAGACCTGCTCGGAGGCGGATGAAGCGGATGTGACGGTGGCTGTTTGTGAGAACGGGTTGGCGGCGAAGAAGGCGTTCGCGGCGTCGCTGTCAATGCGGAGCAGGAATTTGTAATTGCCCTGATAATCGACATCGGCGAGCTTGGTGTCGGGAACATCGGCGAGGGTGTAAGGCGTATCTGAGACGAAGCGTGCGAAGTCGAAGCCTTCATCCTTGCTTCGATCGCGGTAGACGCCGCCTGTTTTTACAGTAAAGGCGTCAAATTCGAACTCGCCATTGAGGGCGACTTCGAAAATTTCATCTTCTGCGTAACGGTCTAGTTCGCCGCGGTTGGTGTGAGCATAGCTTGCCGGATTGTAGTAGCCTTCGGGATCGAGTGGATATGTGCGCGGAAAGAAATCGGTTGTGTCATAGACCGAGCCGAAGGTCGTGTCGGTGACGAACGCTTCCGTCGATTCCGGATTGTGCAGTTTGGCGCCGGAATAGGTCGCGCGCAGATCGAATGTCGCATTCTCCGTCGGGCGCCAGACTGCGTTGGCCTGACTGTTGTAGATTTTCCGGTCGAGAATGAAACGGCCGATGCCGACGACGCCATAGCCGGTCTGGGTCACGCCTGACGTGATGGTCTGATCGGTGATCATGCCGGGTTCTGACGCCGCGCCGCTGGTTCCCAGCTCATAGGTGTATTCATCACGGCGTTCATCGTCGTTGAATTGGGTGTAGAGGCCCGACAGAGTGACCTCGAACTGATCGCTTGGGCGCCATTCAAGCTTGCCCGAACCGCCGATGCGCTGGCGGGTGTTGTTGTAGAAAAAGAGGCGGTTGTTGGTCGGCACAATGACGCCATTGCCATTGCCGAGCCCGACATTGACGCCTGTGTCGTCGAATTCAGTGTAATCTGCGTCGTCGACTTCGACTTGGGGAATTTCGAAGTTGCGCACGGAGTAATCGAATCCGATCACAACGCCGAACTGGTCGTCAGGACCGAAGGTTGTGCCGGTTGCGAAATTGGCGCGCCATGGCTGGACTCTTTCGCCGTCGCTCAAGGTCGAGCCGTCGCCTGATTGTTCGTGAAAGCCGACAAAGCCGGAACCGTAAAAGAAGGCGTCTTCCTTATCGAAAGCGCTGCGCGTAACGACGTTGATCGTGCCGCCGATGGCGTTGCCGTCGAGTTCCGGCGTCACCGATTTCACAACTTCGAGGCGGCTGAGAAGCGATGCGGGAATAACATCGAGAGGGACTGCGCGGCTCGAACCGCCACGTTCCGGCGACGACACAATGCCGCCGTCGATGGTCGTGCGGTTGTAGGTCGGGTTCAGACCGCGAATGATCGGAAACCGCGCTTCGGCCTGATCGTTTTGGACCGCAATACCGGTGATGCGGCGAATGACAGCGGCGGTGTTGAGGTCCGGCAGGCGGCCAATGTCGTCCTGCACCGTGGCGTCCATGATGTTTGTCGCGCCGCGTTTGGCGTCGATCGCGCGTTTGAGAGAAACAGCCTGACCGTAAACGACAATTTCATCCTGTTCGTCTTCATCTGCATTTTGCGCCCATGCCGGCGCAATGAAGCAAACGGAAAGCGCGGCCGCGCAACAGGTGCGCATGAAATGGCGGCTGAATTTTGGGCGAGCGAAGTCGCCGCCTGAAAGCGTGTGTGAAGACATTACTGTGACCCCTCAACAGGTTTTGAAATTTATTGCGCGATGCAATATCGCGGCTTCAATCACAGAGCTGCGTCAGTTTTGTGTCTGTTGGGTGTCGGTAATGTTAAACAAGTCACAAAATCGAAATGGACAAAAATATAATCAGTATAAAGATAGATAAATCATTTATGAAACGGGCGTTTGTGCAAAATCGTCCGCGGCGAAAAAATTTTTCTGCATTTTTTACCCAATGCGCATTGGCTGCGCATCTACGCAGATCGCCGGAGAAATCCCGTAAGGAATTTTCGAGGGTGCTTTATAAAAACCGCAAAATCAGATGCAGCGCCGTCTCTGTCGCTTTGGTTCTGACAAAATCGCGCGAGCCGTCTGCGAAGACACGTCTTTCAACGCGGGTGACGCCATTTCTGTCCGCAATACCAAACCAAACAAGGCCAACAGGCTTGCGGTCGGTGCCGCCTGAAGGTCCTGCAATGCCGGTGATGGAAACGGCGACATCGGCGTGGGAATGATGAAGAGCGCCTTTGGCCATGGCCCGGGCGACCGATGCGCTAACGGCGCCGTACTTTTCAATAATGGAAGCAGGCGCCCCGAGCATCTCGGTTTTGGCTTCATTGGTGTAGGTGACAAAGCCGCGCTCCACGACGGCGGATGAGCCAGGCACGTCGGTGAGGGCGGCGGAAACCATTCCGCCAGTGCAGGATTCTGCTGTTGCGACCATCACGCCCTCGGCGCCGGCCTTGTCGATGATCGCCTGCGCTAAGGACCAGATGCGGTGGGTCTGGGTCACTTCTGATCTTTCAGATGGGTGCGGCTGATTTCATCGCCGAGATCGGCTTCGCGCATGATACGCAACGCCTGGTTGAAGTCGTCATCGGGCACAAGTATGCGCCGCGGCAAAGCGCCGATGGAGCCGTCCATGACGCTCGCATGCTGGTCAGCGAGGAGATAGTCGATATTGGCCTGGCTCATCAGGTTCTCGACATAATTGATCAGCGCCGGATTGTTGGTGCGTAAGAGCTCTTTCATGGCTTACTCCGAAACGGGCAAAGCGACGCTCGCCGTCGCCATGGCGGCGATGCCTTCGCGGCGGCCGGTGAAACCGAGTTGCTCGGTCGTTGTCGCTTTAACGGATACGCGCCGCTCGTCGATGTCGAGAATAAGGGCGAGCGCGGCGCGCATCCGGTCGCGATGCGGGCCGATCTTCGGCGCCTCGCAGATGAGCGTCACATCGCAATGGACGATCTTGCCTTTAGCCCGCGCGACGAGGTCGCGGGCCTTTTCCAGAAACACATGGCTCGGCGCGCCTTTCCATTTCGGATCGGATGGCGGGAAGTGATCGCCAATATCGCCCTCGCTGATCGCGCCGAGAATGGCGTCGGTCAGCGCGTGCATCCCCACATCGGCGTCGGAATGGCCTTTCAGTTTCTCGTCATGGGGAATTTCAACGCCGCACAGGATAACGGCGTTTCCTTCTTCAAAGGCGTGCACATCGTAGCCATGGCCGGTCCGGTATTCCATTTGCTTGTCTTTCCGGCCGAGCAGGGTTTCGGCCATGCCGAAATCCTCGGCCTGGGTCAGTTTCATATTGTCGGGCGAGCCGGGAACGAGCGTCACCAAAAGTCCTGCGGCTTCGGCGACAGCGGCGTCATCGGTCAGCACCTTGCCTTCGGCGTCGCGATGGGCGGAGAGGATCTTGTCGAAGTGAAACCCTTGCGGCGTCTGCGCCCGCCAGAGCGCTTCGCGTGGCACGGTCGCGGCGATCTTCTTGTCGGCGCCTTCGCGCTTAATGGTGTCGTGAACGGGAAGGGCTGCGATGGCGCCGTCTGCCGTGTCGAGCGCGTTGATGACGCGGGTGATGGTTTTGGCGTCGATGAAGGGCCGCGCCGCGTCATGGATCAGAACCCGCATTGGGTGGTTTTCGGCGATGCTTTCTAGCCCGAGGCGCACGGAGTCTTGACGCTCGGCGCCGCCGGTGACGGGATCGAGCAGCTTTTTGTTTTTCACAAGCGCGCCCATAGCGGTGTCATACTCGTCACGGTCATCCCGGTGAATGATGACCCTCACGCCGTCGATATCCGGATGATTGAGGAACGCCTCCACGGTCCGTGCGATCACGGCGCGCCCGGCGAGCAGACGATATTGCTTCGGCCCGCCCGCGCCGGCGCGGCTGCCGCGACCTGCGGCGACAATGATGGCGATGGTGTTCAGCTTAACCATGGTTTCCCGGAACGATTTGTAAGTCTCTGCTTTAGCGGGTAAACAGCCGCCAAGCCAACAAGTTACATGTAGAATGTTTTCGATCGCTGACATCAACTTGAAGAACAACGTCGCGCTGGCGCCCATGTCCGGCGTCTCGGACCTGCCGTTCCGGCGGGCGGTCGCGCGCTTTGGCGCCGGGTTGGTCGTGTCGGAAATGACGGCTTGCGAGGAATTGGCGCGAGGCCGGCCCGATGTGGTGCGCCGGGCCGAAGGCGATGGTGAGATTTTTCCCTTTGTGGTTCAGCTTGCAGGCCGGGAGCCGCGCTGGATGGCCGAGGGCGCTAAGCTCGCTGAGGCGGCGGGCGCCGATGTCATCGACATCAATATGGGCTGCCCTTCGCGTCAGGTGACAGGTGTTCTCTCCGGTTCGGCGCTGATGCGCGATCTCGATCATGCGCTGACCCTCATCGAGGCGACAGTCGCGGCGACATCGAAGCCAGTGACGCTGAAAATGCGGCTCGGTTGGGACTGGAATAGCTTGAACGCGCCGGAGCTGGCCGTTCGCGCTGAAAGCGCAGGCGTTAAGATGCTCACCGTCCATGGTCGGACCCGAAATGATTTCTATACGGGTGAAGCTGATTGGGCGGCCGTGCGGGCGGTAAAACAATCCGTATCGATCCCAGTTATCGTCAATGGCGACATCGTTGACGTCGAAACGGCGCGCGAGGCGTTGAAGCAATCAGGCGCCGACGGCGTTATGATCGGCCGTGCTGCGACCGGGCGGCCCTGGTTGCCGGGCGCAGTCGCAAAGGCGCTGGAAGCAGACGATGGGCGGATGGTCCCGCCGCCGCTTGAAGTTCAAAGAGACGCCGCTGTCTCGCATTATCAAGAGACCATCGCCCATTATGGCGAGGTCCTTGGCGTTCGCATGGCGCGCAAACATCTCGCCGCCACCGTGGATCATGCGCCGCTCGATCTCGATCCGGCGCTGCGGCGGGCGTTCCGCGCTGACCTCTGCCGTATCAACTCACCGGAAAAAGTCGCCGAAGCGCTGACTGGCTTCTTTGAGGGGAAGGTCCGCCTCACGGAGCGTGCGGCCTGAGCGTGGGTACGGCTCCGGAGGCGAGCTGAGACCGTGGTCCCGATCCGGCGTTTACCCTGTTTCATTTTGGCAACAAAAGTGTTGATTTTCTGCAACAACACAAGCACCATCCCTTGTTTGGGGGAGGCTAAGCCGGTTGCGGCGGTCCCGGCGCGGGATCTGCGTCTGGCGGCGGTGACGGTGGAAAAGGACTTCGGGCCCAAGAGCCCCTCAGGATGGCGTCGGGTTGAGTATTACTGAACAGCATTTCGACACCCCGGATAGCGCGCGCTCCAGCGCCGCGCCGCGCCGCTTCATACCGCAATGGCTGCTTTCCAATACGACGGTCGCCTCCGCGCTGATCGGCGCTGCGGCTGTCGCTTTCCTGACGACCTGGTTCTTGATGTCCCCTCTGGTGGAGCGCGTCGACCGCTCTTTCCTGATGTGGATGATCATCGGCAATATCGTGATCGCCGCGGGCTTCGCGCTGCTCGTCGGTGTGCGCCTGTTTCATGTGTGGTCGAACCGGCGCCACCAGCTTGCAGGCTCGCGAACACACATGCAGCTTGTCTGGCTGTTTTCGGCGGTCGCCGCGATCCCTGCGGTCATCGCCTTTTTGTTCGCCTTCACCATCCTGCGCGCCAGCCTCAACGATGTGTTCAGCGAGCGGATCGATAATTATCAGGAAACGGCGCGCGATCTTGCGCGCGGCCTGATCGAATTCAATTCCGCTGAAGCGCAGCAGACAATTCGTGAAATCGCCTACGACCTTCATCGTCAGGAAGTGGATGGCATCGGGTTTGAGCAGACGCCGATTTCTTTCCGCCGTTATGTGTTTGCGCAGGCGCAGGTGCGCGGCCTTTCGGCGCTCTATCTCTTTGACGGCGACATGAACCTGTTAGTGCGCGCGGAGCTGGAGTCTGGGACATTCAACCTTCCTTCGGGCGATATTTTCAAACAGATCGAGGAGGTCGCGGCCCCTGGCGGTCAATTCGTTTTCGGCGTCAATGACGACGAAACCTATGATATGTTCCGCGGCACATTACCGATCGAGGATTATGGCGGGGGCTATCTCATCGCCTATTACCGGATTGAGCCAAAAACGACAGCGCGCATTATTTCCGCGCGCGAGGTCGTCGCCGATTGGGAAGAGGCCAAGCTGGGCCGTTCGCGGCTCGAACGGGTCTTCCTTGCCGGTTATGTGGTCCTCGCGATTATCATTCTCTTTGGCGCGATCTGGCTGGCCCTTGTTGCGGCTACCCGGCTTGTTCAGCCGATCGGGCGACTTGTGAAAATGTCGGAACGGGTTTCCGGCGGCGATCTTGGCGCGCGCGTCGAGGTTTATAAAGACGATGGCGAACTTGGCGCTCTCGCGCGTTCCATGAACCATATGACGGCGCAGTTGCAGACACAGCGCGACGACTTGATTGATACCAACCGCCAGTTCGATGAACGCCGCCGCTTTACCGAAGCTGTCCTTTCCGGCGTATCGGCGGGCGTAATCGGTCTCGCTGGCGACGGGCGCATCACCATCGCGAACACATCGGCCGCGGATTTGATCGACGAGGACAACAACCGTCTCACCGGGAAAAACATCAAGGACATCATGCCGGAGCTGGGCGGGCTTCTCGACATGGCGGCGTCGTCCTCAGAAAATGAAGTTGGCGATCAGGTTGATGTAACCCGTCATGGGCGCACGCGAACACTGAATGTGCGCATCGTGAAGGACGCCGCCGGTCAGGGCGATCGTTATGTCGCGACCTTCGATGACATCACCCAGCTTATTTCCGCACAGAGAAACGCCGCCTGGGGCGACGTGGCGCGGCGCATCGCTCACGAAATCAAAAATCCGCTGACGCCGATCCAACTTTCGGCGGAGCGTCTGCGCCGCAAATATCTTGGCGAGATCCAGACCAATCCGGAAGTCTTTGAACGCTGCACCGAGACCATTATCCGTCAGGTCAGCGATATCGGCCGGATGGTTGATGAATTCTCGTCTTTCGCCCGCATGCCGAAACCGGTGATCGGGCGCGAGGACTTGCGCGAACTGATCAAGGCGGCGGTGTTCCCGCAGAAAGTCGCTTTCGCCGATGTGACATTCACGGTGGAGACTCCGGAAATGCCGGTCACGTCCGAATGCGATGGACGTCTTATCGTGCAGGCCTTGTCCAATCTGTTGAAGAACGCAGCGGAATCGATTGCGGGCCGTCTCGCGGAAGATGAGCATGGTCCGAAAGGTCGTATCGTTGTGAAGCTCGAAGCTGACGGGCCAATGGCGCGCATTCACATTATCGATAATGGCGTCGGCTTGCCGAAAGCGGAACGCCATCGTCTCGCCGAGCCTTACATGACGACCCGCGCAAAAGGGACGGGGCTGGGGCTGGCAATCGTGAAAAAGGTCGCCGAGGAACATGGCGGCTCCCTGGAATTCGCCGATGATATAACGCTTGGCGAAACGGGCGCGCGGATTACGATGTCACTAGAGCGGATTGGGGTTGATGGCGCGGCGCAGGTCGCCGCCGCGGCGGAATGAGAACACGGAAGAAGGCGTAGGGATTACTATGAGTATTGATGTTCTGGTCGTTGATGACGAAGAAGACATTCGCGAGCTGATTTCGGGCATTCTCGAAGATGAGGGGTTTGCGCCGCGCATGGCCGGGAACTCTACGGCTGCGCTGGCGGCGGTGCGCGATCGCCTGCCGTCGCTCGTTATTCTGGATGTCTGGCTTCAGAATTCCGAAATGGACGGCATCGAAATTCTTGAGGCGCTGAAGAAGCTTCACCCCGGTCTTCCCGTGGTGATCATCTCCGGACACGGAACAATCGAAACGGCGGTCGCGGCGATCAAGAAGGGCGCCTATGATTTCGTTGAAAAGCCTTTCAACGCTGACCGGCTGATCCTCGCGGTCAATCGTGCGCTAGAGGCGGCGCGGCTGACCCGTGAAGTCTCCGAGTTGCGCGAGCGTGCGCCGGATTGGGGGCTTATTGGCTCGTCCGCGGCGGTCGGGTCGTTGCGCAACGTTATCGAGCGTGTCGCCGACGCCCGTTCCCGTGTGCTGATTTCCGGTCCTCCGGGGTCCGGTAAGGAAATGATTGCGCGCTTGCTGCATGCGCGCTCGAACCGCCAGAACCGTCCTTTTGTCGTCGCCAGCGCCGCCTCCATCGCGCCCGACCGCATGGAGGAGGAGCTTTTCGGCATCGAAGGCGAGAACGGCGAGACGCAGATGATCGGCCTGATGGAAAAGGCCCATGGCGGAACGCTCATGTTCGATGAGATTTCTGATATGCCGCTGGAGACGCAGGGCAAGATTTTACGTGTTCTCGTGGAGCAGCGCTTCAAACGCGTTGGCGGCGCAAAGGCGGTGGAGGTTGATGTTCGCATCGTGTCGACGACGTCGCGCGATCTTCTCGGTCTCGCCACTGAAGGTAAGTTCCGCGAAGACCTGTTCCATCGTCTCAATGTGGTTTCGATCAATGCGCCCGGCCTTGATGAGCGGCGCGAGGACATTCCTTCGCTCACGGCGTTTTTTGTCGACCGCATCGCCAAATCTTCCGGCTTGCCCAAGCGGCCTCTCTCGGCGGAGGCCATGGCCGCGCTGCAGGCTTGCGCCTGGCCAGGCAATGTGCGCCAGCTCCGCAATGTCATTGAACGAACTTTGATTCTGATGGGCCGTGATCCGGAGATTGAGATCACCTGTGAGCACCTGCCCACCGAAGTGATGGATTCGGGTCTGACGATCCCGGCGGGTGAGGGGCTCGAACAGATTATTACCCTGCCGTTGCGTGAGGCGCGTGAGCGTTTCGAGCGTGAATATTTGATTGCGCAAATCAACCGATTCGGCGGCAATATCTCCCGGACGGCGGCGTTTATCGGCATGGAGCGGTCAGCGCTCCATCGAAAACTGAAAGCGCTCGGCGTTAACGGGCAGATGCGCGTGGAAAGCGCGTGACGTCGGGCATATAAGGCCAGACGAAATATGAGGATTAACAGATCATGCGCGTGATCGTTTGCGGCGCCGGCCGCGTGGGCGTCGGCATCGCACGTCGTCTTTCCGCAGAAAACAATGAAGTGACGGTTGTCGACCAGTCCAAGGAACTGGTGCGCGCCGTAACCGAGCGGCTCGATGTGCGCGGTATCGTTGGGAACGGCGCTTATCCTCAGACGCTGGAGGAGGCGGGCGCGCGCGAAGCGGATATGATCATCGCCGTCACCTTCTCTGATGAAGTGAACATGGTGGCGTGTCAGATCGCCCATTCCCTTTTCAATGTGCCGACCAAAATCGCGCGCGTGCGTGCGCAGGGTTATCTTGACCCGAGCTATTCGGATATTTTTTCGCGCAACCATCTCCCCATCGATGTTGTGATTTCACCGGAACGGGAAGTCTCCGAGGCAATCATTCAGCGTATGACCACGCCAGGGGCCTTTGAAACGAAATCATTCGTGGACGGACGGGTGTGGGCGGTGGGCGTCAAGCTGCGTGAAGATTGCCCCATCGTCAACACGCCATTGCGGCAGGTGGCGGAGCTGTTTCCTGATCTCAAAATCACCATCGTCGCGATCCGGCGTGGCGACAGCATGTGGCGGGCCCATTCCGGCGATATGCTCGAGCCTGGCGACCGCGTCTATTTCATCGCTGACCGCAACGATGTTGCGCGCGCGCTCGAGATCATGGGCGAGGCGGGTCGCGCCGCCCGCCGCGTTATCATCATCGGCGGCGGCAATATCGGCCTTTTTGTCGCCAAGGGTCTTGAGAAGACGGGAAATATGAAAATCCGCCTGATCGAACGGGATCGAAAACGCGCTGAAGATATCGCTGAAGAACTTGAACGAACCATCGTGTTGCAAGGGGATGGTCTTGATCGCGCCATTCTTCGTGAAGCCGGCGTCGCGGAAGCGGAAACTGTTGTGTCGGTCACCGACAACGATCAGGTGAATATCCTGGCGTCGGTCGTCGCCAAGCGCGAAGGCTCGCGCCGGTCGCTGGCGCTCATCAACGATCAGGATTACGGGCCGATCACAGAAGCCGTGGGTGTTGATCGCTATGTGGACCCGCGCGCAACAACGATCTCCACCATCCTTCAGCACATTCGGCGCGGCCGTATCAAAGGCGTCTATTCTTTGTCCGATGGCGACGCGGAGTTGATTGACGCGATTGCGCTTGAAACGTCTCCGCTGGTGGGCAAGCCCTTGCGGGAGGCGAATTTGCCAGAAGGCGTCATGATCGGCGCCGTCTACCGCGACAATGAAGTGCAGATGCCGACCGGTGAGATGGTGATCAACGCTGGCGACCGTGTGGTGTTGATGTCCATGCGCGAGAATGTGAAAGACGTAGAACAAATGTTCCGCGTCAGCATTGAATATTTCTAGGCGGACATGGCGCTAATCAGCATTCTGCGCACCACTGCGACGCTATTATTTATCGTCGCCGCCGCCCTGATCGCACCCTTGTTGCTCGCCTGGGCCGGGGCGGAAGAAACCACTGGCGCCTATCTTTTCGCTTTCTCGACTTGCCTTCTGTTCGGCGCCGGCTCCTATGCCGCTTCCATGGGCAAACGTTCCGCCTCTGGGTTTCGCGGCGCGCTTTCCGTTATTTTGATCTGGTGGGCGGTGATCCCTGTTTTCGCGGCGCTGCCTATCATGGCGGAGGGGCTCTCTTTCGCGGACGCCTATTTTGAATCTGTTTCTGCGATGACCACCACAGGGGCCTGGCTATCTCATGACAGCGCTGTCGCCAGCCCCGCCGGCGCGCTCTGGCGGGCGGAGTTGCAATGGCTTGGCGGGCTCGCTTCGCTGGCGATCGCGGCGGCGATTTTCATTCGCCCCGCTTTCATAGGAATTGATACGCTGTTGCCGCCATTCTCCCGGGGCGACCGCAATTCCTATCTTCGGCCCTTGCGGAACGCCGTCATTTCCTTCGCCGGGGTTTACGCCATTGTGACGATCGCCGCTTTCGCAGCCTTCGCCATTGCGGGCGCGCCGACTTTTGATTCGGTGATTCTGGCGATGACCACATCGGCCTCGGGCGGGTTCATCCCGCATGAGGACGGCATCGCGGCCTATGGCATGAATGTCGAGGTGGTGCTGTTCTTTTTCACTCTTCTGGGCGGCGTCAATTTCATTCTCATTGCGCGGGTCATGAAAGGCGAGCGCGAGAAATTGCGCGATATTGAAACCGGCGCCTATCTGATGATCGTCATCTGGGCGGCGCTCTTGTTCTGGGTCACGGCGGGGGCAGGGGACGTTGTTCTGCTCGGTCCGCAATTGTTCAACGCGGCGTCGCTTGTCACCACCAATGGCTATGTGATTGGCGAGCCGCCGCCGCTCTTGACCTGTCTTGTCACAACGATCATCGGCGCTGCGGCGGTTTCGACCGCGGGCGGTTTTAAAGTGCTGCGCTGGCTCGTGATCATGCGCCGCGCGCGCGAGGAGCTTCGGCGGCTCATCAGCCCCGGCGCAGTCTTCGGCCGGCGCCGGGTCGCGAATGAGCTGGGCGTCTGGATTCATTTCCTCGTTTTCACCATGACGTTGGCGTTTTTGTTGATGGCTCTGTCCATTGGCGGGCATCCATTTGACCTCGCGGCGGCGGCGGCGGTGGCGGCGCTTTCAAACGCCGGTCCGCTGATCTCCCTTGCCGCAGATCATGCGGACGGCTACGCCGTTTTCGACGAGCCTTTGCGCTGGCTTTTGATTGTCGGCATGATCCTGGGCCGGATCGAAGGGGCGGTGGCGCTGGCGCTTGTCAATCGTGCATTCTGGAGATGGTAAGACTATGTCGCGCATCGCATACGTAAACGGCCAATATGTTCCGCAGAACCAGGCCGTGGTCCATATCGAGGATCGCGGCTACCAGTTCGCAGATGGGATTTACGAAGTCTGCATCGTCATCGATGGGCGTTACTGGGATATGGAAGGGCATCTCGCCCGGATGCAGCGCTCCCTTGGGGAGCTGCAAATGGCGTCCCCAATGGACATGCGCGCGTTGAAAATTGTCATGGCTGAGGTTGTGCGCCGCAATCGCCTCAAAGATGCGCTTGTCTATATGCAGGTGACGCGTGGCGTCGCGCCGCGCAATCATGCTTTTCCGCCCGAGGGAACAGAGCCCAGTCTTGTCATCACCGCGCGGCGTTTCGATTTCGATCAGTCCGACGAAAAAGCCAAAAAGGGCATCGCCGTGATTTCTCAGCCCGATATCCGCTGGGGCCGCGTCGATATCAAAACCGTGGGTCTCCTCCCCAACGCGCTCGCCAAGGAAGCGGCGACGAAAGCCGGCGCGGCTGAGGCGCTGCTTGTCCGGGACGGGATGGTGACGGAGTGCTCGGCGTCCAACGCCTGGATTGTCGATGAGGCCGGGTCGATCATCACTCACCCGAAGACAAATGAGATCCTTGGGGGAATCACCCGCCAGACCGCCATTGCCTGCGCCGAGGAGCTTCAGATCAAGGTGATTGAGCGCCCGTTCTCGCTGGAAGAGGCCAAGGCCGCGCCGGAGGCGTTCCTGACCTCTGCGACCTCCTTTGTCATGCCCATCATTTCCATCGATGGCGCGGAAATTGGGGCTGGCAAACCTGGCCCAGTGGCCCTCCGGCTTCGGGAAGCATACAAGGCTCGCGCTTCAAGGGGTTGAAAAGAGGGGATTTCCCCTCGATTTCATGAAATGAGACCCAACTTGACGCGTAAACCAGTTGCCAGCCCGGTTATTCCAAGCCATGATGATTGCTGCGCTGCAATAAAAACACGAACCGACTCGGAGAAGCGGGACAATGAGCGAGAAGAAGCAAAACTTGCAGGACACGTTCCTGAACCATGTTCGCAAGACCAAGATCCCGGTGACGATCTTCCTGGTGAACGGCGTGAAATTGCAGGGCATTGTCAGCTGGTTTGACAATTTCTGCGTGCTCTTGAAACGCGATGGCCACGCCCAGCTCGTTTACAAGCACGCGATTTCAACGGTCATGCCGCAATCGCCAGTGATGCTTTGGGATGGCGAAGACGGCGAATAACCCGTCTCTCCGCGAAGACCCGCCCCGCCTTTCATGGTAGTAAGTTTCTGTCGCGCCCGCGCTTTTGAGCTGCGGGCGCCCGAAAGCGTATACATATACAATGTCTGAACCGAAAACGTCTGAGAATCTTTTTGCGATCGTCGTTCATCCCGCTTTGCGCGGCGAGGAGGGACTGCGCGCGCCCGAAGCCCGCCTTGAAGAAGCGGCGGGCCTCGCCGCTGCGATCAATCTGCAAATCGTCGATACATTGATTGCGCCGGTGCAGAAACCACGCCCGGCGACACTCCTTGGCGGCGGCAAGGTGGAGGAAATCAAGGCGCTGCTTGACGCTCATGAGCCGCGGCCGGCGCTGGTGATTGTCGACGGCGCGTTGACCCCTGTGCAGCATCGCAATCTTGAAAAGGAATGGGACGCCAAAGTCCTCGACCGCACGGCGCTTATCCTTGAAATTTTTGGCGACCGCGCCCAGACGGCGGAAGGCCGGTTGCAGGTCGACCTGGCCCATCTTGATTATCAGCGCTCGCGGCTGGTGCGGTCGTGGACCCACCTTGAACGCCAGCGCGGCGGCGCAGGTTTTCTTGGCGGTCCCGGCGAACGGCAGATTGAATCTGACCGCCGCGCCCTTGATGACAAGATTGTGCGCCTCAAGAAAAAGCTGGAGGAAGTGCGCCGCACCCGCACCTTGCAACGCGCGAAAAGAAAGCGTGCGCCGCATCCGGTTGTCGCCTTGGTGGGCTACACCAATGCGGGCAAGTCAACGCTGTTTAACCGCCTGACGAAAGCGAGCGTCATGGCGGAGGATCTTCTTTTTGCGACGCTTGACCCGACCATGCGTTCTATTGATCTGCCGTCCGGCGTGAGGCTCATTCTCTCCGATACAGTTGGTTTCATTTCCGATCTGCCGACGCAGCTGGTGGCGGCGTTTCGCGCAACGCTTGAAGAGGTGCTGGAGGCTGACGTCATCATCCATGTGCGTGATATTGCACATGAAGATAGTGACGCTCAGCGGGCCGACGTCATCAATGTGCTTGGCGAACTCGGGCTGGAACATGATGATGGACGGCCAGTCATTGAAGCGCTGAACAAGACCGATCTCCTTGAAGAGGATGATCGCCTTGATGTTGAGGCGATCGCACGCCTCAGCCAGAACGGACGTATCGGCACGCTGGCCGAACCGGTGCGTGTCGCTATTTCAGCGCAGACAGGTGAGGGCGTTGACCGTTTATTGGCGCTGGTGGAAGAGGCGCTGACTGCGGAGCATGAGCGCATCATAATACGCCTGCCATCTCCCTTTGGCGCAGCGCGCGCCTGGCTTCATGGCCGTGCGGAAATCATTGAGGAAACACCGAGCGGTGATGATATGATCATCACGGTGCGGCTTTCGAAAAAAACAGAAGGCCAGTTTTTCAAACAGTTCCCGGCGGCCAGCGCCGCCGCAGCCGAAGAGTTGAGTGAACAGCGCGCATGATTGTCGATCCCGAAAAGGTAGCGGGGCTGATCGCCGAGATCGCTGAAGAGGAAATCATGACGCGCTTCGGCGCTCTTGCCGAAGGCGATATCGATACGAAATCCGGCCCCAATGATTTCGTGACAGCCGCCGATCACGCCGCTGAAGCGCGCCTTAAACAGGCGCTGTTAGGGCTATATCCCGGTGCGAGCTTTATTGGTGAGGAAGGCGCCGCTGCGGACCCGTCGCTGACGGCGCGCCTCGATACGGAGGACGGCGCGTTCTGGATCGTCGACCCCCTCGACGGCACTCGCAATTTTGTCCACGGGCGCGAAGAGTTCGGCACGATTGTCGCCCTCATTGAAAAGGGTGAAATCCGTCAGGGCTGGATCTATGCGATCCCGGACAAGGGTTGCGCGATCGGATCGAAAGGCGACGGCGCCTCATGGCGGGGCGAGAAGCTGGCGGCGGCGCCTTCGCCGAAACGCGCAGAGCTTCGAGGCTATCGCGGCGTCGGCTCTCTTCAAGGCAAATGGAAAGATGAGTGGCTGCCGCGCTTTCGCGCGTCATATGAGACTGAACCGGCGCGATGCTCCGCTTACGCCTATATTAACCTGGCGCGCGGCATTCGCGACTTTTCAGTTTATTCCCGTGTTTATCCATGGGACCATGCGGCCGGCGTGTTGATTGTTCGCGAGATTGGCGGCAAGGCCGCTTACATCGCCGACGGCGCGCCATATCTACCGCGCGTGGCGGTGGGAACGCCGCTGTTGATCACGCGCAGCGAAGTTCAATGGGACATCATTCGGCGTAAAACCGGCATTTCGTGATCCGCAGGGAACTCTTCTTGAAATTCCGATGTTCCCAAAAGCCAGAGGCGTTTGTCTGAAGGGCGTGTGCAAACATGCAAGACTCAAAAACCGCCGACCAAAAACAAGCTGTGCTCTATCGCATGGTGACCCCGGAGCATATCTGTCCGTTCGGATTGAAATCCAAAGCATTGCTTGAGCGCAAAGGATATGAGGTAGAGGATCACCACCTGCAATCGCGCGTCAGCACGGATGACTTCAAGGAAAAATACGGCGTTGCGACAACGCCGCAGACTTTTATCAATGATGAGCGCATTGGCGGCTATGACGCGCTGAAAAAATATTTCGGCCTTGACGTCCCGGACCCAGATCAAAAAACCTACGCACCGGTGATCGCGATATTTGCGATGGCTCTGGCGATGGCGGCTGCGGCGCGGCTCGCGCTTGGTCAGGGTGTCTTGGGGATGCCGGCGCTTGAATGGTTTATCGCTTTTTCCATGTGCCTGCTGGCAGTGCAGAAGCTGCGGGATCTGCACGCTTTTTCAAACCAGTTTCTCGGTTATGATCTTCTGGCGCAGCGTTTCGTGCGTTACGCTTATGTCTATCCGTTCGCCGAAGCGCTGGCGGGCGTTCTGATGATCGCCGGGGTCATGATCTGGCTCGCTGCGCCATTAGCGATATTTATCGGCGGTGTCGGCGCCATCTCGGTTTTCAAGGCGGTCTACATAGACAAGCGAGATCTGAAGTGCGCCTGCGTCGGAGGAAACTCTAATGTGCCGCTCGGATTCGTTTCCCTCACCGAAAACCTGATGATGGTCGCCATGGGGTTTTGGATGCTTGTGAAATAAGCAGCCTTTGCAGCCGTCAATTTTCGCCCGAAGCGCGTTCTTTTAAAATGTCCAGCGCAGGGAAGAGATAGGCTCTCAGATTTGCGTCTTCATCGTTGGTGACAAAGAGAACCGCCTGTTTGGTTTCGGGGAACAACAGGAGCGCCGAACGAAAGCCGTCATCCCAGCCGAAATGCCGGATCATGCGCTTGCGGTCAGGGCGCTGCTCCACGACCCAGCCCATCGCGCCCGATTCGGCGTTCTCTTCGTCGATCGTCCAGCGGGGCGCCCACATGTCGGCCAGGCTGTCTGCATCCAGAATATGCGCCCCGCCAAGCGAACCGCCCGCCAGCAGCGCTTTTGCAAAAGGCGCGAAAGATATGACGCTAGTGTTCAATGTCGAGCTAGGTCCGTGTCTGCGATTATAGGGATAGTGTTCAATTTTGTGCTTTTCTCCCTTCGCGCCGGCATGACCAATGGTTCGCAATGTTGCTTCCGTGTCGGGATAAACAAAGGTGGCGTTGTCCATTCCGAGCGGCCCGAAAATATTGACGCGCATATAATCTTCAAATGACATACCGGAGATGCGTTCAATAACGGCGCCGAGAATCTCGTAACCGACATTTGAATATTTGCGCGCCGTCCCCGGATCGAATAAGAGATCACGCGGGGAGTCAGTCAGCGCCCATCGCATCAGCGCTGCGTCTTCATATTCCGGTTTATCCCAATTATAGTTCTCCACATCAGGAATGCCGGATGTATGAAGCAGAATTTGCCGGATGGTGATGTCGCGCTGTCGCGGGTCGGTGATGCGGTAGTCGGATAGAATATCGACGAGTTTCGCATCAAGAGAGAGTTGTCCGCGTTCGGAAAGCTGCATGATCGCCGTAGCGACAAGAGGTTTGGATACCGACGCCCAGTGGAAGATATGGCTTGGCGTGACCGGCGCGCCGCCGCCGAGTTCGGTTTCGCCAAAACCGTGAGCATATATCAATTCACCGCCATCAATCAGCGCCATGGCGAAGCCGACCGCCCCATCTTCAACGCGGGCGTTCTCCAGTGTGGAGGTGAATTCAGGAATGTCGGGCGCCGCGACATCAGGCGCGGTGGATGCACATGCCTGAACATGGACGAGCGCTATGACGCTCGCAATGAAAGTCTTGAAAAGCCTGATCATGCCGCCTCCTGCGCTTTTCATCCTTTTATGGCGCAGGCAATCAGGCGCAATCGCTTTGTGACGAAGCGAGCCTAGTTTGGGGCGGACAGTGCGGTTTTAGCCCGCGAGATAGCCCTTGTCCTGAAGGTACTCGACGATGCGCGTTGCGGCGACTTCGGCGGAGACTTCCGACGTGTCGAGATCGATCTCGGCGTTTTCCGGCGCTTCATAGTCGCTGTCGATGCCGGTGAAGTTCTTGATCTCACCGCGGCGCGCCCGCGCATAAAGGCCTTTGACGTCGCGCTGCTCGCAGACTTCGAGCGGCGTGGAGATAAAGACCTCGATGAACTCGCCATCCTCGACCAGCTCGCGCGCCATGCGGCGCTCGCTCTGGAAAGGCGAGATGAAAGAAACGAGCACGATGAGACCGGCGTCAACCATCAGACGGGCCGACTCGCCAACGCGCCGGATATTCTCGACCCGGTCGGCGTCGGTGAAGCCGAGATCCTTGTTGAGACCATGGCGGACATTGTCGCCGTCTAGCGTATATGTGTGACGGCCCATGTCATGCAGCCGCTTTTCGACAAGGTTCGCAACCGTCGACTTGCCCGATCCCGAAAGTCCGGTGAACCAGAGCACGCAGGGTTTCTGGTGCTTGGCGCTGGCGCGAACGCCTTTGTTGACGTCAAGATCCTGCCAGTGAACGTTCTTCGCGCGGCGCAGTGAAAAGTCGATCATGCCGGCGCCGATAGTGGCGTTGGTGCGCCGGTCGATCAGGATGAAGGCGCCGGTGCGGCGGTTGTCTTTATAGCTGTCAAACGCGATCGGTTGCGCCAGATTGAAATTACAAAAGCCGACTTCGTTGAGCTCCAGCGTCTTGCCGGACATATGCTCAAGCGTATTGACGTTGACCTTGTGTTTCAGCTCGGTGACGGTCACCGGAACCATTCGGTTGGCGGTCTTCAGGAGATATTGCCGACCCGGATAGAGTTCTTCCTCCGACATCCAGAGAAGATGCGCGGCGAATTGATCCGTTTGCTCCGCCGGCGCCTTGCCGGCGCAGATGACGTCGCCGCGGGAAATGTCGATCTCATCTTCGAGAGTCACCGTCACCGCCATGTCGGGGCGCGCTTCGGTGAGGTCGCCATCATGGGTGACGATAGACTTCACTTTCGACCGTTTGGCGGAGGGCAGGACGACGATTTCCTCTCCGGGTTTAATCACGCCGCTGGCGACGGTGCCCGAAAAGCCGCGAAAATCGAGATTGGGCCGGTTCACCCATTGCACGGGCAGGCGGAAGGGTTTGTCCGCAAGCGCGCCGCGCACTTTCACGCTCTCAAGATAAGGCAGGATCGCCGGGCCGTTGTGCCAGGGCGTTTCCTTGCTCTTCTTGGTGATGTTGACGCCCTCAAGCGCGGACATGGGAATACAGACAATCGACTCAAAGCCGAGATCTTTTGCGAAAGTGCGGTAGTCGGCTTCGATCTTGTCGAAAGTTGTTTCCGAATAGTCCACAAGGTCCATCTTGTTGATGGCGATGACGACATGGCGGATGCCGAGCAGGGAGACGATATAGGAATGGCGCCGTGTCTGGGTCAGCATGCCCCTGCGCGCATCAATGAGAATGACGGCGACATCGGCGGTCGAGGCGCCGGTCGCCATGTTGCGCGTATATTGCTCATGGCCGGGCGTATCGGCGACGATGAATTTGCGTTTCTCCGTTGAGAAGAAACGATAAGCGACGTCAATAGTAATGCCCTGTTCGCGCTCGGCGGCGAGGCCATCCACGAGCAAGGCGAAATCGATCTTCTCGCCTTGCGTGCCATGCTTCTTCGTATCGCTTTCGAGCGCCGAAATCTGGTCGTCGTAAAGCATCTTTGAATCGTAGAGGAGGCGGCCGATGAGAGTCGACTTGCCGTCATCAACGGAACCACAGGTGATAAAACGCAACATCGACTTGCGCTCATGGGCGGCGAGATAATCGAGAACATTGTCGGAGGGTTTCAAAGAGGTGACGGACATTAGAAATAGCCCTCCTGCTTCTTCTTCTCCATACTTGCCGCCTGGTCGTGGTCGATGACCCGGCCCTCACGCTCTGAGGTGGTGGCGAGCAGCATTTCCTGAATGATTTCGGGGAGGGTGGTCGCCTTGGAGCGTACGGCGCCGGTGAGCGGATAACAGCCAAGCGTGCGGAACCGCACCATCTCCTGTTTCGGTGTGACGCCATCGAGCGGCATGCGGTCGTCATCGACCATGATGAGTGCGCCGTCGCGCTCAACCACCGGACGTTCGCCCGCAAAATAAAGCGGAACGATTGGAATGTTCTCGCGGTAGATATATTGCCAGATGTCCAGTTCGGTCCAGTTAGAGAGCGGGAAGACGCGGATCGATTCACCTGGCGCGATGCGCGTATTGTAAAGGCTCCAAAGCTCGGGGCGCTGATTTTTCGGATCCCAGCGGTGTTCGCGCGACCGGAAGGAGAAGATGCGTTCCTTCGCGCGGGATTTTTCTTCGTCGCGCCGGGCGCCGCCAAAGGCTGCGTCGAATTTATATTTGTCTAGCGCCTGTTTCAGGGCCTGGGTCTTCATAATATCGGTGTGAAGTTGCGAGCCGTGGGTGAAGGGGCCAACACCCTGCTCAACGCCTTCCTGATTGATGTGAACAATCAGATCGAGGCCGAGCTTCGCCACGGTGTCGTCGCGAAACTTGATCATTTCACGGAACTTCCAGGTGGTGTCCACATGCATCACCGGGAAAGGCGGCTTCGACGGATAAAACGCCTTCATTGCGAGGTGGAGCATTACCGCGGAGTCCTTGCCCACAGAATAGAGCATGACCGGATTTTCCGCTTCGGCGGCGACTTCGCGCATGATGTGAATCGATTCCGCTTCGAGCCGGTCGAGATGGGTCATGGTCTCGGACGGGATGGCCGGCGTCCTGGAGGGGGCTTCGTCATTTGCGGCGGGCTTGGGCGCTTTCGCCGACGAGGGCGCGGCGCCGGCTTCCATTTCCGACAGGCGCGCGCGGGCGGTCTCTAGTGTGCGCAGCGTACATTGCCCGCCAGCTTCGAGGCGGGCGATAGCCTTGCCGTCATTGAAGAGCTTGCGGCTCACAGTGGAAAGGGAGAGGCCGGTTAAATCAGCGGCGGCCCGGGCGCGGGTGATAAGCGTATCGATCTCTGACATTGGGAACCTTCCCACGTAAATTCGTTGTGCGCTGCGGTATGTGACCACAATTTCGTGGGAGAGGCAAGTTAAGTTAGAGAATAATCTGCACATGGATGCGAGTTGCGTGCAATCATAGGTATAATCCCACGATTTATTGCGCTTGAAATTAGTATGTTTCTGACATACATTTCTGTTATGACAGAAATTACTGAAAACAAGATCGAGATTAGCCCGGCCATTCAGCGCTTCATTTTGCACTGGGGCGATATGGGCGGTCAGTGGGGCGTCAACCGTTCGGTGGCGCAGATCCACGCCTTGCTGCTCGTCAGCGACAAACCTCTGAACGCTGAAGAGATCGCTGAAGCGCTTGGGCTCGCGCGCTCCAACGTGTCGAACTCCATCAAGGAATTGCTGACATGGAGCCTTGTGAAGCGGGCGCCGACGGCGGGCGATCGCCGCGACCACTTCGAAGCGGAAAGCGACATGTGGGAGATGGTCTCTCGTATTGTCGCCATGCGCAAGGCGCGTGAGCTCGATCCGGCGGCGCAAGTGCTGGACGCGTGCCTGACGGACGCGAAACAGGATCCGAACGCAACAGGCGCGGCCGTGCAGCGGCTCAGCGACCTGCAAGAGCTGATCGCGCTGTTGAATGGCTGGTATGAGCAGATGAACAAGGTTCCGAAGTCGCGCATCGCGCCGCTGTTAAACCTTGGCGCGCGCGCCGTCGATCTGCTGGCGCCATTCACGAAAAAAGGAAAAGCAGAGAAGAAGACGGCGCATTAGGGGGTCGGAAATCAGCAACGCCAGAGGAGGCGGTTATGGGTTACACGGATGTTCTGGAACTTCGCCGTTTCGGCCGGAGGCATGAAGTCAAGGGCGCGAAGGCGCCGGCTGATCCCAATACTGGCCCCAATACCGGCACCGCCCAGCTTCTCGCTTATCTCGCTTCGGCGCCGTTGATCGCGGCGGCGCTTGTGATCGTCGCCGGTTTGGAAGCGGCGCCTTTGTCGGCCTATTTCATGAGCCTTTATGGCGCGGCCCTCATCGTCTTTTTCGGCGGGGTGCGCTGGGGCGTCGCGGTGATGAAGGAGGGCGGGCAAACGCCGCGCGCGCTTCTCGGCGCCGCGCTGCCTTTCGCTGCTGCGCTGCCGCTGATGGCGCCTGTGGGCGGGCTTTATTGGAAGTTCGCGGCGATCATGGCCGTCACGGCGCTCTTGCTCATTGACGATCTCAAGGCGACGCGCAGCGGCTCCGGCGCGCCCGCCTGGTATCTCGGCGTGCGCCTGCCGCTTACGGTGCTGATCGAACTTGCGTTCCTCATTGCGATTGTTGGGATGGCGAGATGAGCGAACATGGCGAAGTAGATGCGCAAGAACGAAGGCTTATAAAGGGAGATTTTCGGCGCAAGGCCTTAGTGTTCTTCATCTACATGGTCTTTGGGCCTCCAATAGGCGGGTTCGCTACACTTGTTGCTGTTTTTCTGTTTGGGATGTTCGCGTCTGGCGAATTCAACTTCCCCGGCAACGTTACCGCAGAGGATGTTCTTGAACTTCTGCACGTTATAATCTGGATTCCGATGATGTCTCTGTGGGGTTACGTTTTTGGCGGCATCCAAGCAGCAATGACTGGACTCATATTGGCGGCCGCGTCGGATCTCGAAGGGCGCTTTGGATATGACAAAGCCATCGTCGCAACCCTCCCGCCCAGTTTGTTTGCAGGGATCTTCATTAGCAAAGATGCTATCCCGGAACTGAACAGCGAAAATGGTTTTTTCATACTTGTCTTAACGGCGGCTGGCATCTTCGCCAGTGTTGCGGTGCGTTTCCTATTTCGCCGGAGATTTTGCTTGCCTAGGGGGACGGACCTATGAGGCTCACGCCCTACACCTACCGCAGCGACCCGGCCGTCCCCTCTTTCGACGATTCAAAACCGCTCGTGATCTTCGACGGCCACTGCGTTTTGTGTTCGTCGGGCGTGCAATGGATGATGGCGCGCGACCCGAAGGGCGAGGCTGTGTTCGCCGCAATCCAGGAGCCGGTTCCGCGCGCGCTCTATGTTCATTACGGGCTCGACCCCGATGCCTTCGACACATTCATGGTGCTTGCGGACGGAAAGCCGTATCTGCGTTGGCGCGGCGTCTGCAAAGCGGCGCGTCTGATGCCGGCGCCATGGAAATGGCTCGGCGGGCTCGGGCGCGTTGTTCCGGATTTTATTGGCGACGCTATTTATGATTTCGTCCAGCGCAATCGCATCGGCTGGTTCGGGGCGAGCGAAGCCTGTTTTGCGCCTGACCCTAAAACCCGCAGCCGCTTCCTCATCAACAACTGACCTAAAAATATAGCATTTGTCATTCGCGCATATGCGTTTTATGACGACTGCATCTGAGCTGGGGGGGGATATGCAACGATTGCGCAATGTAGCGGCGGCGGGATTAATTGCACTGGCGGGGGGCTGCGCATCATCGCCGAATGATGATGTCGTGCAAGACGCGCCATTCTCTTTCGCGGTGATCGGCGACATTCCCTATAATGATGATGACCGGGAAGTGTTTGACAACACGATCGTTCCGGCGATTCAAACGGGCGGCTATCCCTTCGTCATCCATGTGGGCGATTACAAAAGCGGCGGTGCGCCTTGCACGGCGCAAGAAGATGATGCGCAAATTGCACTCATCGAAAAGCTCGCGCCGATTCCGGTGTTTTATACGCCCGGCGATAATGAGTGGACGGATTGCGATCGCTTTGTTGATCCCGCCACTGGCAAGCCGCAATCGGAATTACAGCGTCTGGTGCGCTTAAAAGAATTATTCTTTGAAGAACCGCTTGACGCGCCTGAAGCAATGTCTGTGATGATGCAACCGGACGCGCCGGGAAATGTGATGTGGCGTTACGACGGCGTGCTTTTCCTGACGGTTCATGTGGTCGGGACTGGCAATGGCCGACGCGCCGTTGCGGGCGACAATCCGGATGAAGCGGGACCGCTCGCCGATGCGAGAGAGCGCGATGCGATCAACTGGATTACAGCGGCTTCCATTGCTGCAAAACAACAAAACGCCAAGGCGCTCGTCATCGCGATGCATGCGGATATGAGCGACGTCAAACCTGAAAATCTCGGCGTTCCGTGCAATGGCGCCGTGGCGAGCCTTGATGAAACCTGTGATGCTTTTGTTTTGCTGCGCAAAGCGTTGAGAAAGGCCGCTGAAAAATTTGGTGGACCAACGCTGCTCATTCATGGCGACACCGCGCCCTTTACATTGGGTCAGTCATTTGCGGGCGAGGAGGCGGCGAATCTGTGGGTTCTGAACGCCGCCGGCGATCATGGCGTCACCCGGGAAGGCTTTCACTATGGCGTGCAGGATTCCACAAGGGTGATTTTCGATCCTTCCGCATCAAACCCTTTCGATGCATGGGGGATCGCGACCGGACAACGCGCCAAGCAGTAAAGCCCGAAAAGGTCTATAGCGCTCGCCCGATGAAAGCGCTAAGGCCGTTTCATGGAAATTGACGTCTGGAAAACTGCATTGCTCTTCGCCGCCGGGGTCGCCTCGGGCTGGATCAATGTGCTTGCCGGCGGCGGCTCTATCCTCGCTGTGCCGGTGATGGTGTTTCTCGGCATGCCGGGGCCGGTCGCGAATGGCACCAACCGTATCGGCATCATCGCGCAGAACATTGCGGCGGTGACGGGCTTCTTCCGCAAGGGGTTCTCCGATTTCAAACTCAGCGCTTCTCTTGCGGCCTGCGCGGCCGCGGGCGCTTTTTTCGGCGCGAATGTGGGCGTTAAGCTGGAAGGCGTCTGGTTTGAGCGCACGCTCGCCCTGATCATGGTCGCCGTCATGATCATCATGATGACGGGCGCCGGTCAAAAGCCGGTAGAAGCGGGGGGCAAAGCCAAGAATTTGTTGCTCGGCCACCTTCTGTTTGTCGGCGCAGGGTTCTGGGGCGGCTTCATCCAGATCGGCGTCGGTCTTATTCAGCTCCCCATTCTCAACCGCGTCATGGGGCTCGATCTTGTGCGAGCGAATATGCACAAGGTTTTCGTGGCGCTGGTGTTTTCGGTTGTCTCGCTCGCTGTCTTTGCAAGCCAGGTGAACATCGAGTGGACGCTGGGGCTTGCGCTGGCTGCGGGCTATGCGGTCGGCGGCTGGCTTGGCGCGAACGCCGCCGTGGCGAAAGGCGAGGCGCTGATCAAAAAGATCTTCTATCTGGCCCTTGCGGCGATGGCGGTTAAGTTGCTGTTTTTCTAGGATAAGTTTTCCAGAGGCGTTATGCCGCCTTTTTCCACAGCCTCGATCCTTTGACAGCATGTCGCAGGCGGCGCAGATAGCGGCCAGCCATTATCGGGCGCCGGAACCCCGCGCCCCCAGTCCAGCATCAAAGAGGTTATTCATGGAAATCCATGACGTCCGCGCCCACCGGTCCAAAGACAATCTGAAGCGCGAAGACCAGCTCGCCTGGAAGATCGCCGCCGTCGCCGCCGACCCGGTCGAGGTCGACGCTGAAGCGACGGACATGATCATCAACCGCATCATCGACAATGCGTCGGTCGCCATCGCCTCGCTCAATCGCGGCCCGATCAAATCGGCGCGGGCCATGGCCAACACCCATATGCGCCCCGGCGGCGCCACGCTTTTCGGCCTGCCGGCGGAACACACGGTCTGTGCAGAATGGGCGGCATGGGCGAACGGCACGGCGGTGCGTGAACTCGATTATCACGACACGTTTCTCGCCGCCGACTATTCGCATCCGGGCGACAACATTCCGCCGACGCTCGCCGTGGCGCAGCAATGCGGCAAAGACGGCAAGGCGCTCCTTCGCGGGATCGCCACCGGCTATGAAATTCAGGTGAACCTCGTAAAATCCATTTGCCTGCACGAACACAAGATCGACCACATCGCCCATATCGGACCATCGGCCTCCGCAGCGGTCGGCACGCTTCTGGGGCTCGATACGGAAGTCATTTACCAGTCGGTCCAACAGGGGCTGCACACAACGGTGACCACGCGCCAGTCGCGCAAGGGTGAAATCTCTTCCTGGAAAGCGTTCGCGCCAGCCTACGCAGGCAAGCTCGCCATCGAAGCGGTGGATCGTTGTATGCGCGGTGAGGGTGCGCCGTCGCCGATCTATGAAGGCGAAGATTCCGTGATTTCCTTCATCCTCAATGGCCGCACCGCGCGCGATAAAGGCGATAGCCCCTATGAGCCGACTTACCATGTTCCGCTGCCGGGAGCCGGCGAAGCCAAACGTGCGATCCTTGAGACCTACACCAAGGAACATTCGGCGGAGTATCAGTCACAGGCGTTGATTGATCTTGCATTCCGTATGGGTAAAGAAATCGAAAAGCGTGGCGGCTTCGACAAGGTGAAGTCGATTGTTCTGCATACATCGCATCACACACATTACGTGATCGGCACCGGCGCGGGTGATCCGCAGAAAATGGACCCGAACGCGTCGCGTGAAACGCTTGATCACTCAATCATGTATATCTTCGCCGTGGCGCTGCAGGATGGCGAGTGGCACCATGTTCGTTCCTATGCGCCAGAACGCGCCCAGCGCCCGGACACCGTGAAGCTCTGGCACAAGATTTCGACGACGGAAGACCCGGAATGGACGCGCCGCTACCACTCTCAAGATCCGAATGAAAAAGCCTTCGGCGCGAAAGTTGTTGTGACGTTTGATGACGGTTCGGAACTTGTCGATGAACTCGGGATCGCCAACGCCCACCCGTTCGGCGCGCGTCCGTTCAAGCGGCCGGAATATATCAAGAAGTTCAAGATGCTTACGGACGAAATTCTCGACAAGTCAGAAAGCGAGCGCTTCCTCGATCTTGTCCAGCAATTGCCGGACCTGTCAGCGGTGCAAGTGAAACTGCTCAACCCGGTGGCGCAGAAAGGCTATCTGATCGAAAATCCCGCGAAGGGTATCTTCTAGGCGTCCATGAAACTCAAACACGCCCCATCTTTGCAAACACTCGCCCGCTGGCATGAAATGGCCGCTTCGCGCGACCTTTCCAAAGTCGGTGAGATTGCGTGCGAGGATGTGATCTTTCGCTCGCCTGTGGCGCATAGCCCTTATCATGGACGCGAGGCGCTGACGCTTGTCCTCAACACCGTCATCAAGGTGTTTGAGGATTTTACCTATCACCGTCAATTCGCAACCGAAGACGGCATGAGCGTTGCGCTCGAATTCAGCGCCCATGTGGGCGGCAAACAATTAAAGGGCGCCGATTTCATCAGGTTCGATGAAAACGGTCTCATCGCTGAATTCGAAGTGATGATCCGCCCGGCTAGCGGTTTGATGGCGTTGGGGCAGGCCATGGGCGCCGCGCTTGACGGAAAAATGCACATCCTCAAAGGAGAAACGGAATAGTGTCTTTAAGAATAATCCTGCTCGCGGCATTATTGATTTTCCCTGCGTCATGCGCAGATAGGCAGCCGACGTCGTCGTTGGATGAGAAGGCGGTTGTCGCTGAGATAGATTTGTTGCGCAGCCAGTTTGAACAGGCGGTGGCAAACGGTGATCTGGCGGCCCTTGGCGCTCTTGTTTCGCCTGAAGCGATCATCATCCAGCCCGGCGCCGCTGACTGGAAAGCCATGCAGAATATCGCAGCGGGCGCTCCATTCCCACAACAGGCGAAGATTCATATTACGCCTGCCGAGACGAAAGTTGTCAGTGCGGAATGGGCGTTTGAGCGCGGTACTTCTGTTGTCACTTATGTGAATCCGGAAACTGGTGATGAAATCATGCTGCGTGATTCCTATCTTCTGATTTTCAGGAATGAAGGCCAGGGCTGGAAAGTTTATCGGGAAGTCGCCAGCGCCAGTGCGCCGCCTGAAGGCTGGTCTTCAGCTGAAAAGAACTAGGCCGCAAAGGAACATGACATGACCATGCATCTTGCCGAACTGAATATTGGCCGCTTGCTTGCACCGACAGAAGACCCGCGCGTCAAGGAGTTCATGGACAATCTCGACCGCATCAACGGGCTTGGCAAACGCATGCCGGGTTTTGTGTGGATGATGGAGGGGTCTGGCGAACCTGGAAAAGGAAATACCGAAGCCAAAATCGGTGGCGACCCTCAATTTGTTTCCAATCTGACTGTCTGGGAAGATGTTGAAAGTCTTGAACGGTTTGTGTGGGGCACCGTGCATAGGAAGTTCTACGAACGCCGAGAGGAATGGTTCGAGCTGATGGAAAAGATGCATTTTGTGATGTGGTGGGTGCCCGCCGGTCACAAGCCCACGCTTGAAGAAGGCTTGAAGCGCCTGGAAATGTTGCGTCGTGAGGGTGATAGCGACGAGGCTTTCGGCTGGAATTGGCTGAAAGAAGCGAGCATGCACAAGACGCATTCCTGCCGGTCCAGTGCGGCCTGATCGGGCGCTAGCGAAAGAAAGACAGAGGTTTAAATGCTATTCACGAAAAAATCCGCCGCTGAAAAACGCGCTGACTTTCGCAAAGGGCTGGCGTCAGGAAAGCTGTTGCAGTTTCCGGGGGCGTTCAATCCGCTCTGTGCACAGATGATCGAACAGAAAGGCTTTGACGGCGTCTATATATCCGGCGCGGTTATGGCTGCTGACCTTTGCCTGCCCGACATTGGCATCGCCACCATGACAGAGTTCGTCGAACGCGGGCGGCAAATTTCGCGCGTGACGGATCTTCCGTCTTTTATCGATATCGACACCGGTTTTGGCGAGCCCATGGCGGCGGCGCGCACAATCATGATGATGGAAGAGGCGGGGCTTTCCGGCTGTCATATTGAAGATCAGGTCATGCCCAAGCGTTGCGGCCATCTTGACGGAAAAGAAATTGTCTCCACAGAGGTCATGGTTCAGCGCGTCAAGGCGGCGGCGGAAGCCAAGCGCGATCCGAATTTTGTGTTGATCGCACGCTCGGATGCGCGCGCCATAGAAGGGCTTGAAGCATCTATCGATCGCATGAAGGCTTATGTGGACGCTGGCGCCGACATGATCTTTCCGGAAGCGATGAAATCCGAACAGGAATTCGAGGCAGTGCGTAAAGCCATCGACGTGCCGATCCTTGCGAACATGACCGAGTTCGGCAAGAGCCGCCTTCTGAACAAGAAAGAACTGGAAGATTTGGGCTTCAATGTTGTGATCTATCCGGTGACGACATTGCGGCTTGCCATGGGCGCTTGTGACCGGGGGCTCGATGCAATCCTGAAGGATGGCGATCAGAACGGCATTCTCGATCAGATGCAGCATCGCCGCGATCTCTACGATCTCTTGCGCTACCACGATTACAACAAGTTCGATGAATCGATTTACAACTTCCAGGTCGGAGATACGCCGTTGGAATAAGGCTTGGAATAAATCACTTAAATTGCGGTCTATGCGCAAAAACGCCGATTTTTCGCAATATTTGCACTTTCGTCAGTGCGGAGAGGGTGCCTCGCGGGCTTGCGGGCGGAGTTGAGCGCTTATAGTCTCGTTAAATGCAGTCAAGAATTTTTCTGGAATATGGGTTGACTGGATTTGGAGGTGCAAAATGAGGATGTTTACGCAGTTTTTTCTAACGTCGGTTGCTGTTGCATTGTTTTCGGCCGGATGTGCAACGACCAGCTCCACTCAAAATTTGACGCTCGCAGAGCGGCGAGCGGCTGTTGATGAAGCGATCGTTGAAGCTGATGGTCAGGAGAAGGCGGTTTCAGACGCCGACTATGATCCTAACGAAATCATTTGCAAAACAGTTAAGAAAACGAGCACGCGTTTAGGCAAGTCAAGGGATTGCCGCACGGCGGAAGAGTGGCGTCAGACCATGACGACCGCCAATAGATCGATTAACGATCTGCAAAATAGCAAGGGCGGTATCGGCACAAAAATGCAGTAGCGCAATTTAGCTTTCCGGCGTGCTGAAGTTGGGCCGGGAAGGGACAGAATATCCCTAAAAAAGCCCGGTGAATCCGGGCTTTTTTTATGATTGAATTTGATGCATAAGATCGCGCAATCATGACCAATTTGCGCGCTTCGACGCCTCCCTATTACGCCGTGATTTTTTCGAGCCAGCTAAGGCCGGTCGACGGTGACGACTATGCGAAGACCGCCGAGCATATGGAGGCGCTGGCGAAGACAATGCCTGGCTATCTCGGCATTGAATCGGCGCGTGGTGAGGGCGGGTTCGGGATTACCATTTCCTATTGGGAGTCCGAAGAGGCGATCGCTAACTGGAAGAAACAAGTTGAACACCGGAAGGCGCAACAACGCGGCCGTAATGACTGGTACGAAAATTATGATGTACACGTCGCCAAGGTTGAACGCGCATACAGTATGAAAAAAGCAAGGTAGGAGAAAAAAGAAAATGACAAACGCAGAAGTGAAATACGGCCTTGCGGGTGTGCTGGCGGACGACACAGCGATCTCGAAAGTGATGCCGGAAATCAATTCGCTCACCTATCGCGGATATAAGGTTCAAGATCTCGCAACTCAATGCCGGTTCGAGGAGGTTGCCTATCTGATCTGGAATGGCGAATTGCCGAATGAGAGCCAGCTTGAGGCTTTCAATAAGGCGGAAAAGGCGGAGCGCGGGGTTTCCAAAGATCTGCTCTCTGTCATGGAGAAGTTTAACAAAAAAGCGCACCCCATGGACACGCTCAGAACAGCGGTGTCGTTTCTCGGTCAGGAAGATGACACGACGGATGATTCCTCACCGGAAGGGTTGATGGAAAAATCCATTCGCATGTATGCGCGCATTCCTGAAATTGTCGCCGCGGACTTTCGCCTGCGCAACGGCAAGGCGCCAATTCCGACGACAAAGGACCTCGCCTTTTCTGAAAACTTCTTTCACATGTGCTTCGGTGAAGTTCCGGCGCCGGAGATCATCAAATGCTTCGACATTTCGATGACGCTTTACGCCGAACATTCTTTCAACGCCTCGACCTTTACCGCCCGGACCATCGCTTCCTCGACGTCAGACATTTATTCGGCGGTCACGGGCGCTATCGGGTCGCTGAAAGGGCCGCTCCATGGCGGCGCCAACGAGGCCGTGATGCATATGTTGAAAGAGGTCGGCTCGCCTGATGTCGCCCGGGACTGGATGCTGGACGCGCTGGCGACCAAGAAAAAGATTATGGGCTTCGGCCACAGGGTCTATCGCTCGGGCGATAGCCGGGTGCCCACCATGACTGAGGCCTATAAAAAAATGGTCGATGTGATTGGAACTGATGAGGCTAAAAACTATTGGGAGATGAGCCGAATTCTCGATGAGACCATGGTGGCCGAAAAGGGGATCTATCCGAACCTCGATTTCCCCGCCGGTCCTGCCTATTATCTGATGGGCTTTGAGATCCCTATGTTCACGCCGATTTTCGTCGTGAGCCGTATCACCGGATGGACCGCTCATGTTATGGAGCAGCTCGCCAACAATAAGCTGATCCGGCCGTTGTCGAATTATAATGGGGCCGCTCAGCGCGATGTCGTCGCTCTTGGCGAGCGATAGGAGGAAAAATGGCGGTGGAACCGCGAGAGAGAACCGCAGAAGAGCGTGAGCGTGCGCTGGAGGCTGTGCGTGAACTCATTCGCTGGATCGGAGACGATCCGCAGCGAGAGGGGCTGAAAGACACGCCGCGCCGGGTTGTCGATGCTTACCTTGAGTATTTTCAAGGCTACGATGAGTGCCCTGAAACCTATCTCAAGCGCACCTTCGAACAGGTCGGCGGCTATGACGAAATTGTTCTTCTGAAGGACATTCCGTTTCACTCTCACTGCGAACATCATATGGCGCCCATTCATGGCAAGGCGCATGTCGCCTATCTGCCGACGGACAAGGTGGTGGGCATTTCGAAACTTGCCCGCGTTGTGAAAGCTTATGCACGCCGGTTGCAAGTGCAGGAGCGACTGACCGCGGAAATCGCGGATTGCATCCAGAAGGTTCTGGAGCCCCAGGGCGTCGCCGTTGTGATTGAGGCGAGCCACGCCTGCATGACGGCGCGCGGCGTGAATACGCCGGGCGTTTCCATGACGACGAGCCGGATGATGGGCGTTTTCCGCGACGATCAGAAAGCGCGCGAAGAGCTGGTCAAACTGATCGGCCTTGGCGCTTAGAAAAATCAATTCAGGATAAAATCATGCCTTATGAATGTATATTGACTGAAACTGACGGCGCTGTCGGCGTCATCACCCTCAATCGGCCGGATGCGCTTAATGCGTTTAACCACAAGCTGATGGATGAGCTTACAGAGGCGGTGAAAGCATTCGAGGCCGATGACGCTATTGGCTGCATGGTGCTGACCGGTTCGGAAAAAGCCTTCGCCGCCGGCGCTGACATCAAGGAAATGGCGTCCAAAGACTATGTTGAAGTCTTCAAGGAAGATTTCATCACCGGCAATTGGGAAGAGGTCAGTCGCACCCGCAAGCCGGTGATCGCAGCGGTTAACGGAT
>JAUHYK010000123.1 GCA_030426465.1 Alphaproteobacteria bacterium | reverse complement strand
CGCCAACCGCAGTATCGGCGACTTCCTTGATCTGCGCCGTCAGATAGCCGATCTCCCCCGGACCAAGCTCATCCACCGGGGTTTTCTTCGGCGTCGACACACCCACCTGATCGACCAGATAGACCGCCTTGGCGCCCATCATGCGGATGCGCATGCCTTTTTTCATAACGCCGTCAATGATGCGCACCAGAACGACAACGCCGAGATAGGGATCGTACCATGAGTCAACGAGGAGCGCTTTCAACGGCGCGTCACGGTCGCCCTTGGGCGCCGGCAATTTGGTGACGATGGCTTCCAGCACCTCCGGCACGCCCTGGCCGGTCTTGGCGGAAATTTCCAGCGCGTCCGACGCGTCGATGCCGATGACGTCTTCGATCTGCGCCTTCACCCGGTCAGGATCAGCGGCGGGCAGATCGACCTTGTTGAGGACCGGCACGATCTCAAGATCCACATCGATCGCCTGATAGACATTGGCGAGCGTCTGCGCCTCGACGCCCTGGCTGGCGTCCACCACAAGGAGGGCGCCCTCACAGGCCGACAGCGAACGCGAGACTTCATAGGTGAAGTCCACATGGCCCGGCGTGTCGATGAGGTTGAGGACGTAAGTCTCGCCGTCCTTCGCCTTGTAGTTGAGGCGCACGGTCTGGGCCTTGATGGTGATGCCGCGCTCGCGCTCCAGCTCCATGGAATCGAGCACCTGCTCCTTCATCTCACGAACGGTCAGCCCTCCCGTCACCTGAATCAGGCGGTCAGCGAGGGTCGACTTGCCATGGTCGATATGGGCGACGATGGAGAAATTGCGGATGTTTTTGAGCGGCGTCATGGGGCAGCGTGCTTTACGGAAACTCTTGTCAAAACGAGGCATATAGACGGGCCGCAGGCAGGGGACAATGGCCCCTGCATAATCACTGGCGGCAGGCGCCCCTGACAGCCACGCCCATGCCGTTTCGTCTCAAAAAACCCGGCCCCTGATTTCTCGGGGGCCGGGCTTTCTCTCACTGGGTAGGGGTAGTTCGGTGTTGTTTTAGCCGCGCGCCTTTAACAGATCGCGAATTTCCGTCAGCAGGACCTGCTCTTTTGGCGGCTCCGGCGCAGCGGCCGGTTCTTCTTCAGCCTTTTTCTTAAGGCTGTTCATGGCTTTCACAAGCATGAAAACCGCCCAGGCGACGATCAGAAACGAAATCACATTGTTGATGAAAGAGCCGTAGGCGATGACCGGGGCGCCAGCCTCTCTCGCCGCCTCGAGACTGTCATACTGAATGTCTGTCAGATTGATGAAGAGATCCGAGAAATCGATATTGCCCATCATCTTGCCGATCGGCGGCATGATGATGTCATCCACAAGTGACTTTACGATCGTGCCGAACGCGCCGCCGATGATAATCCCGACAGCCATATCGACGACATTGCCCTTAACGGCGAAATCCTGAAATTCTTTGACGATGCCCATGAAGGCCTCCCTCTCTGCCTGCTGGATCGAAGCCACCCCCGTCGTGGAATCGAATCAAATTGAGAATCGCGGTCTAAAGCGATTTGCAATCCCGGCAAAGTCGAAACGAATGTCGTCCTTGGGGATTTAATAGACTTTCATGATCGCCGGCAGCGGCTTCTTGATCAGCGCATGATTGGGCACCGGCGCATCAGGCTTGGCGTGACCGGCGACGATCAGGAGATAGGGTTTTTCCGTAGCCGGACGAGCGAGCTTGTCATTCAGGAAACTCATCGGATTAGGCGTATGGGTGAGAACCGAAAGCCCCGCATGATGAAGCGCGGCGATCAAAAACCCGCAGGCGATGCCGACGCTTTCATGGATATAATAGTTTTTCTTGTCCATGCCGTCCTCAACGCCGCCGCGGCGCTGGGCGAAGACGGCGATAAGCCACGGCGCGGTTTCTAAAAACGGCTTTTGCGCATCGGTGCCGATCGGCTCCAACGCCTCCAACCATTCCGCCCCGGCGCGCCCGCCATAAAACGCGCGCTCTTCTTCCTCCGCCGCGAGACGAATCTCCCGTTTCAAACCGGGATCGCCCACAAGGCCGAAAAACCATGGCTGGTGATTGGCGCCCGACGGCGCGCGCCCGGCGGCGGCGACGCAGTTTTCCATCACTTCGCGCGGCACAGGTTGATCCGTAAAATTACGCACTGTGTGACGGCGGCGAATCTCGTCGAAAAATTCCGCGGACCGTGCGCGCATCTCCGCATCGCTGCGCGCAACCTGATCGCCCAGCGCCGAGAGGGCAGTGAACTTTCCCTCAGTTGCAGTCACTGTCGTCATACCGGTCATGAGAGTCTTTCACCTCTGTGCGCTTACCAAACAGGGCGTCCGCTTCATCAAAAAGTAGCGCGCAGGCGACGGGGATTTCCTTGTAAACAAGCTCATCCCCAGCCGAAACTGTTCCATCATGAGTGACATGACTGGAGACAATGCGGATCGTCTTGTCGCCGTAAAACGCTTCGGAACGCACTTCGGCGAATTCCGGATGGTTTTGAACCTGCTCCATAGCGGTAAAGCCGGTCTCGGTAGGCTTAATCTCGCCCGTCGTGTGAAAGCCCGCCGTTGTGAAATAATGGAAAATATACGCCTTCGCGCCTTCATCGTAAAAGATGATGGTGCGCCCGCCATAGCTTGCGTTGTCGAGCTTGTGCGTCGACTGGAAGGCGCGCCCGCCGAGGATCATTTCATATTTGGCGATATCAACGATGGGCTGGCCATTTGGGCCCGTTCCCTCGCCGCGCCAGGCGCGACCGGCGAGCTTTGCGAACGGCGCCATGGGTTCATAGGCGACGGCTGGGGCGGCGGCTGTTTTTTCTTCGGCGCCGGCGACGCCGGCCATGCTGGCGACAACGAAAACGAGCGCCGCGAAAATCCTGCTGCTTTTCATCCTTGCACCTCCCTGGACGCCGCCGAACTATAACCGCGACCGCGCCCTGTGCAATTCAAGCCCCCGAGAGCAATGTCATGACCACGCCTGTCGATTTCTGGTTCGATTTCGCCTCCACCTACGCCTATCTCGCCGCCGCGCGCGTGGAAGGGGCGGCGCAGGCGCGGGGCGTTGATGTGCGATGGCGGCCCATTCTGCTCGGTCCTATTTTCGCCGAGCATGGCTGGAACACGTCGCCTTTCGTCGTCTACCCCGCCAAAGGCCGCTATATGTGGCGTGATGTGGAACGGCGCGCAGCGGAGCTCGGCCGGCCTTTCAAACGCCCCGGCCCGGATGACCCTCGCGACTTTCCGCAACATACAGTCCTTGCCGCGCGCATGGCGCTCGTCGCGCTCGACAGTCCGCAAGGAAAAGACTTCTGCCGCCGTGTTTTCGTCGCCGAATTCGAAGAGGAAAAAGACATCTCCGATCCGGCGGTGTTGTCATCCATCGCGGCAGAGCTCGGCCTGCCTGAGGACATCCAGGAAAAAGCGACCCATCCGGAAAACAAGGCGCGCCTGCGTACAAGCGTCGCGGAGGCGCAAGCGCTCGGCGTTTTCGGCGCGCCGAGTTTCACCGTTGGCGAAGAACTCTTCTGGGGCGAAGACCGGCTCGACACCGCTCTGAATTGGGCGTGTGGTTGAGACCTTAGCTAGCGCCGTCCGAAGAGTCGCTCGATATCAGCGAGCTTTAGCTCCACATAAGTGGGCCGTCCGTGATTGCACTGACCGGAATGGGGCGTCGCCTCCATCTGCCTGAGCAGCGCATTCATTTCCTCGACAGTCAAACGCCGACCCGATCGCACGGAGCCATGGCACGCCATGGAGGAGCAAACTTCCTCAAGCCTTTCCTTCAACGCGAGCCCTTGACCCAGCGAGGACAGATCGTCGGCGAGCGATTGCACCAGCCCTTTGATGTCAACCTCACCCAGCATGGCCGGGGTTTCGCGCACCATCACCGCATCATCGCCGAAACGCTCCATCACGAGGCCGAGCGAAGCAAAATCATCGAGCAGCGGCTCCAGCCGGTTAGCTTCATCCGTAGTCAGATCAACAATCTCCGGCAAGAGAAGCCCCTGGCTCGGGACCTTGCCGCCTTCAAGAGCGGTCTTCATTTTCTCATAGACAAGCCGCTCATGCGCCGCATGCTGATCGACGATCACAAGACCGTCTTGCGTTTGCGCAACGATATAGGTTTCGTGCAATTGCCCGCGCGCGGCGCCCAAGGGATGTTCGCTGTCCGGCGCGTCGGATACAGCTTCAACCCGGGCGCTCGGCGCGCCAACACTGTCGAGACCGACCTCAAACCCGCGCTGGCGGTCTTCGAGACCTTGCCCCTCGCCGGGCGGCGCAAACGCTTCGCGAAAATAAGGATTGGGCCGGGGCGGCGCATAGCCGGGCCGCATCGGCGTGACGCCGGAGGTCGCGCCGGGCGCTTGCGGGGCCATGCGGCCAAGGGCGTAGGAGCTTACAGTCGTCGAGGCGCGATGGCCGGCCTCGGCGAGGGCGTGGCGCAAGGCGCCGATCAACAGCCCCCTCACCCTGCCGGCGTCGCGAAAGCGCACTTCGGTTTTCGCTGGGTGGACATTGATATCGACCATTTCCGCGGGAAGATCGAGAAACAGCGCCACCGCCGGATGCCGGTCGCGGGCGAGAAAATCCGCATAGGCGCCGCGAATGGCGCCGACGATCAGCTTGTCGCGCACAGGCCGTCCGTTCACGAATAAAAACTGTTTGTCGGGAAGCCCGCGATTATAGGTCGGCAAACCTGCAAAGCCCGTGACCCTGGCGCCGTCGCGTTCAGCATTGATGGCGAGCGCATTGTCGCCGAACTCGCGGCCCATGATCGCCGCGAGACGCTTCAACCGCCCCGCCTCTCCCGGCGCTTCGGCCGGCAGATTCAACATTTTACGCCCGCCCGAGGCCAACGTGAACGCAATCTCGTGGCGCGCCATCGCAAGACGGCGCACCGTTTCACCGACCGCCGTTGTTTCGGCCTGATCGGATTTCAAAAACTTCAGTCGCGCAGGCGTTGCGTAAAACAGATCGCGCACCTCAATGCGCGTGCCATGCCCGCCAAACGCCGCCGGCTGCGGCTCCGTCATGGCGCCGCCTTCAACGTTCAGTGTCCATGCGTCCGCTACGCCGCCATCTTCAGTTTTTGCGCGCGAGGTGATGGAAAGCCGGGCGACAGCGCCAATGGACGGAAGCGCCTCGCCGCGAAATCCCATAGTGGAGATGTTCATAAGATCGTAGTCGCCGCCGGCGCCGGGCGTCAGCTTCGACGTTGCATGACGCTCCACGGCAAGAAGAAGGTCGTCCTCACCCATGCCGCAACCATCATCGACAATGGCGATGCGCGATTTCCCGCCATGCTCGATTTCGATGTCGATACGCGTTGCGCCGGCGTCAATTGCATTTTCAATTATTTCTTTGACAACGGCCGCAGGCCGCTCAATCACCTCGCCTGCGGCGATCCTGTTCACCGCGCCTGGCGGCAGCCGGCGGATGCGGGAAGGGCTTTTTGAAACGGATTTCGCGCGATTCGTCATGACTGATTATGCCAATCCGATAACGCCTCGCAAATAGGCCTGAAAAAGAGGTTTTGCACAGGCTGAACGCCCGATTTTCATTGCACTCGCCGCGTTTCAAAAGGTACGATTACGCACTGACCTAAAGTATTTTGAATAAAGGCAATGTAATTCAAGCCAGGGCTGTCGCAACAGGCTGAACATTAGTTCCGAGGGAGAGTTGTGCGCAGTAATATCGATGCTTTCATCGAAGCGACGCTTCGCATCAACGATGTTGCTGCGCTGAAGCTTTACTTTGAAGAATTTATCGCTGATCTCGGTTATAATATCGTCAATTATCACGTGCTTGTTGAGGGCTTTAAGAGCGTCCCGCTGCATAAAGGGTTTCGCCTTTCGACTTTTCCTGAAGGCTATATCCGTTACTTCGTCGACCATAAATGTTTTGAATTCGATCCCATCATGGACGAAGCGCGAAGACGCGGCGGCCCTATCCTCTGGAGCGACATCGCGGCAAGGCCCGATCTGACGGCAGAACAACAGGCGATGTTCGAAGCGGCGCGAGAACATAATGTGACTACGGGCGCTGCTTTCTCCATTTACGGACGCCCCGGCGAAGTCGCCTATTTCTGCCTTGGCTCGACAGAGCGAGAGGTCGAATTCACCCGCGCACAACTGCTGGAGCTGCAGGCCATCTGTCAGCAGATGCATTTACGATTTCACGAACTCACGCGCGCTGAGAACGGCAAGCGGAAACTGTCGAAGCGGGAAACCGAAGTGCTGGAGCTGATTGCGCAGGGAAAAAGCAATCCGGTCATCAGCGCCATGCTTGGCGTCTCTCCCAATACGGTGGACACGCTGGTGCGCCGCTGCTTCGACAAGCTGGGCGTCACATCTCGCGTCGAGGCGGCCCTTGCCGGCGTGGCCATGGGCATAATTCTGCCATAAATATGAAATAATATGTTAGTGTCCCGTGATTATGGGACATACAAGCCTTTGCGCTTCGCGTATAAGGCTCCTAGATCCTGAAAACCATTAACCTGCATTAAGGAACAGAGCCATCTTCGGTTCCCTGTACACATCCGCCCTCGCCTCACTGATCGCCGAATGCGAGGACAAAGAGACAGTCATGTCAGCACTCGCCGATTTCGTCGCCGATTCCGGCGCCAAATACGCAGTGCTGAACAATTTCAACTACGAGATCAGGTCTGCCGCAGAGCGGTGGACGCCACTATTCAGCTCATTCCCAGCTGAGATTGCAACCTATTACCGCACCGAAAACTGCGTAAGCGACGATCCCTACATGCGCGCGGCGCTCCGCTCTAATATGCCTGTCCGGTTCCAAGAAGCAGAGGACAGCCTCCAGCCTAGCGAGACGATTGAAGGCTTGTTCAGACTGCTGCGCGCCAACAATATCGTTGACGGTCTCGCCATGCATATATCAGACAGGCCGGGACGCCTGACTTACTTCTGCATGGCCTACGATCACAGCCTTGAAGACATGTCAGAATTTGAGCTCCGGCGCATTCGGGCCTGTATTGAAATGTTCGTGCGGCACGCCGGCGACATTCTGATAACTGACGACGTGCGCGAATTATCGCCGAAAGAGCGTGAGATTATCTCCTGCCTCGCGCGCGGCGAGAGCAACAAACAAATCGCCCGCCGTCTCGATCTTTCCTTGAGCACGATCAACACACTGGTGAACCGGAGCTTTGACAAGCTCGGCGTCAATAACCGCACTGAAGCGGTGATCGCCGCTTGCCGGTCGGGTCTTTCCCTCGTCGCCTGAGGCCACACCTATCCTTTTACTATCGGCGCCTTGCATTCAGCACTGTGCGATATTTAATATTCTGTAATATTATGAAATTAAGATTTATCATTCCTTATTTCTATGTAGATCGCGCGTCCTAAGAATGTCGGTTATTCACGTGACAGACACCCCCATTGCCCGGGCGTATGACCCGCCGTCCAGACAATGTATAGCGGCGGGAGAAACCGCGATGGACATCGCCAGTCTTCGCAAAGAAATCACTGCGATTCAGGAAACGGCCCTGCCGCAAGCAAGCATGCGTGAGGACCATCACGAGAAGCTGTTTGATGTCTTCCGCGAGATCGACAGCGAAATCGGTCGCTGCAACCCGGAGAATGGAACAGAAAACCAGACAAGGCTCGCCAGCCTGATAGAGGCGCAAACTATTGTCCTGCGCACTGCAGCTTCACTCCCGGCCCGTTGCTTACGCGACCTCTTATACAAGCTGGCCATGTGGCGCTGGGACGCCGCTGATCTTGATCAGCCAATGGAAGATATGAACCGCGCCGACGCGATGGCGTATTCGGCATTTTTGGACATCGTCAAAATGCTGGGCGAGCACAATGTTTTGAAAGGCTTCGACAAGGCGAACTTGCGTTAATCGGGAAATTTTCTTTCTCCCCCGTCCCGGGTAACGTATTTGTTCAACCTTGCGAGGGAACGCGGCCTCTTAGGAGGCCGCGTTTTCTTTTGTGCGAGCGCACTCTCGACGGCGTCAAAATAGTTTCAATTTTAACCATCTCTGTTGCCGGATTCTTAGCACTGACTTGCGAGTATCCGAGTGCGGCTTCGCGAAAGAAGCCTCACCACAACAACAATCCATCGGCCGGAAATAAAGACCTGCCTATAAGTATTGAGGACCGCCCAACCCATGAAAAAACTTTTCGCCGCCGCTCTCTTCGCCGTTGCGCCGTTCGCTGCGAACGCCAATG
>JAUHYK010000122.1 GCA_030426465.1 Alphaproteobacteria bacterium | reverse complement strand
CTATCGCCTTCAACGCAGAGGGCGGTAGACAGATCGAAGAGACGAAAAAGAACGCCAAGCGCCGGAAGAAAGTCGTGCAGGCCGAAACGCGGGTCCCGGTTCTAACGCCCAAACCAAAAGCGGAGTCGCCGCCAGAGGCGAGCGAAGAAACCGCCAGTCAACTCGTAAAGAAGGCGAAGGACGCAGCCGCAGAGGCCGCCAAACTGATCGTTCCCCCAGCCGCCGCCGAGGAGCCAGTTGCCGAGGCTCACATCATAACGCCCGAAGCTGAACCAGCGGCGCAAAACGATCTTGTCGAAGACATTGTTGAGGAAGAAAATCTGGCGGACAGCGCGGGCACGGTTGAAGGCGCGATCCTTGAAGACGCCGAGGACATGCCGCCTATGGCCGAAGTTGAAGCGGAACAAGTTGTGGATTTCAGCTCCCCACTGAGCGAGCAGGAATATTGTCTCGCTTATCGTGAGTTCTTGCTGCGCAATGCCGAGGAAGGCATGGACGCCGCCGACCTCAACGCCAAAATGCTGACGGACCTCGAAGATCGCGGTATGTGCCAGTAGTTTCAGGCTTACATTCGCTCCGCGCGCCTTTTAGGCAATGACCTTTCTTCCGGCCAACCAGCCCCAATGAGTCTCGAAATTCTAGCAGAGCATCGGAATGCCCATGGCGGACATCAGATCGCATTGCGTTTTCTCATTCGCGGACTGAGAGGAGCTCATGTCGATTTCTGGCGGCAACAAGAGCTTCTTCTGGTTGTTCGTCAACACGACGTTCCATTGTTTGCCGTCATGAACGAGATCGCTTTTCCAGCTATAAGTTCGCGGTCCGACAAGGGCGGTTGCAAATTTGCTGTATAAATCGGCACGCTGCTGGTTTGAGCTATCCGTATAGACAACCTGCGTGGAGACGACGGCGTCATAAGCGCAGTTGGCGCGACCATTCTTGACGTTGCAGTTGGTGATATTGACGCTTGTTACGCCATGGATGATTTCAGGCGCCATCGGAACATTCATCCATGTCCGGAATCCGTTCGAGGTGTGGAAAAGCCTGGCCTTTACCGAGCCCATCTCATTTTCTTCCGGGGGAACCTGCGCCCATATCTGTTTCGCCAGCGCAAAAAGCAGATGTTTGTTTTCAAGGCTGTCCCGGGGGTCAATGCTCGCCTTCTTTGCTTCGAGCATATCGCTGTTCATTTTCTGATAAGAGAGCTGATAACCTTCTTCGAGCTTCCGATACAATTCGGCGGTTTTCTGCGCCCTGAGCGCGTTCTCTTTTGCCTTCTCCTCCGCCAGACGCTTCTGTTCCGCTTTATAGGCTTCCGCCTGAGCGTATCGTTCGGCGCGTTCTGCCTCGGCTTCGTCTTTCCTGTCCTGCAGGAAGGCGACAATTTCTTCGCAATTCGGGTCTTCATAGGATGCGGGCAAACGTTGACCGTAATCCGGCCCTTCTGTCTTGCGCGGCAAATGAATGAGGCCCAGCGCCTGCCGGTAAGTGAAGACCGCGCGCTTGCAATCAAGGCCGGAGAGATGAGCGCTCGATTGCGCGGCGTCGGTTATGCCATGGCGCGCCATCGTAAAGCTGGTGATGCAGCTTTTGAAATGTTCGAACTTGTCTTCGGCGTCATCATAGCCAAGACACGCTGTCCATGATGACGGGCGCCCGCGGATTAGCTCCACGACTTCAGAAGCGGTTTGGCAGGACGGCAGGGGAACTTCGCCATCTTCAACAGTGCTGGAATTCATTCTGCGCGAGGCCTGAAGATCGACGGCTTCCATCGCTCTTTTGACGATCTGCAACTGTAATTTCGGGCATTCCTTGTTTGGCTCGAACACCGCCTTGGTTCGGGCTTCATACCATGGGTCGTCCTCAAGGCAGGCCTTGATCGCCGGCGCGTCTGTCAGATCGAGATCTTTACAGGCCGCCGCGTCCTGCGCGTGCGCATAACCCTGCGTCAAAATCACGATAAGGAAAGACAAAAAACCCAAACGCATGACGGCTATCCTGTTCTTCTGAACGACAAAAATTCGTCAGAAGATTATCATAGAGGCGGCGCCCGCTCAAAATCCGCTGGGACGCCTTTGCAGGCTTATCAACAGTCCATCGTCTATGCGCGCGGTCAGCACGCCCTGTCGGGGACACGAGTGAAGCGAGTTATCGTGAGATAAATAAACTGGCGGAGACGAAGGGATTCGAACCCTCGAAGCGGGACAAACCGCTTACTCCCTTAGCAGGGGAGCGCCTTCGACCACTCGGCCACGTCTCCGCCGCCGGTAATGCCCGTAATTGGTTGGCTTTGCAAGGCGTTACGCGCCCTTCCCTCGCAGCGTGCTGGAACCGCCGGAATGCAACGGCCAAGCCCCCCGTCACAGGCTAATATTCCCCGGAGCCGGAGATCATCGCGGCCGTGAACCGGGAGCAAAACGTCATGGGTCTTTACACATTCGGTCAGCCGCAGGGCGGCATTATTCAAACGGCCTATGTGGTCGCCGATATCCATGACGCCATGGAGAAGTGGCGCACCCGGCTGAATGTGGGCCCGTGGTTCCTTCTCGATCACTTTACCGGTGAGGACGGCGTCTATCGCGGCGCCCCGGCTGTCGCTGACATCTCCATCGCCATGGGCTTCGCCGGGCATATGCAGATTGAGCTCCTGCAGCCAAATGACGACCATCCCTCAGTCTACAAGGAAACAATCGAGGAGCGCGGCTATGGCTTCCATCATTTCGGGAAGTCCTCCATGGATTACGCCGCCGATCTCAAAGCCTATCAGGCGCAGGGCTATGAGCTTGCCTTTGAAGCCAAGGTGCCAAGCGGCGGACTGGTCGGCTATCTCGACACCAAGGGCGAACTGCCGGGCTTTCTTGAGCTGATCGAGGATACGCCGGGTCTCGATGAGATGTTTTCCTCATTCTATCGGGCCTCGCTCGTGTGGGATGGAAAGGACCCTGTCAGGTCCATGCTGACGGGTGAGCCGATCGACCGATTCACTATTCGTTAACCAAATCCGCATTATCCGGAGAGATCAGGATGTGTGGGTCAATGGCCGGTAATTACCGTTTTCTATCAGTGCTTTGCGTCTTGGCGCTCGCGCCGGCGCAGGGCTTTGCTGATGACGCGGCCGGGAGCGTCTATGACGCCTTCGAGGGCGCGGCCGCGCTTGATCTCGAGGCTCAGGCGCCGGGCACCGTCATCGCCGCCATTCGCGACGCCCTCCGGCATAATCCCCAACTGCGTATCGCCGAGGCTCGCCAGGACGCCGCAAAATCGGAACGCTTCCGGGCGCTCGGCGGTTTCCTGCCCGATGTTGAAGCGACCGCGTCCTATACTGATGACCGCTGGCGCAGCGACAGTTTAGAAGGCCTGAGTCTGAGCGAAGGAACTACGCTTGGGGTGACGGCTGTGCAGCCTCTGTTTCAGGGCCTATCGGCGCTCAATCGATTTCGTGCGGCGCGAGCGCGTGTTTCGCAATCGGAACTCGCGCTGCTCTCCGCCATGCAACAGACCGCGCTCGACGCGGCCCGCGCCCATGCCGGGGTTATGCTCGCGCGCAAGATTGTCGATCACCGTGTGGAGAACATGGGGCTCGTAAGCCAGCAATTGAACATTTCTGAAAAACGCACCAAGGCCGGCGCCCAAAGCCGCACCGGCGTAGAACAGGCGCGTATGCGTCTTGCACAGGCGCAGGTTGACCTTGGCGAAGCGCGCACGCGCCTGGCGCAACAGGAGGCCGCCTTCATCCGCATTACCGGCCGCATGCCCGCAGCCGAGATGACGGAGGATATGAGCGACCTTGCGGGCATATTTTCTTCGCTGGAAGACGCCCTCGCCATTGCACGCGAAGGCAATCCCGCCATCGCCGCCGCAGAGTCTTCAGCAAAGGCGGCGCGCCACGACAAAAGCGCCGCAGCCGGCGCTATCGCCCCACAACTGACGCTCGAAGGCAGTTATTTCAAACGCTATGGCGAAGATCCGCTGATCGCGTCGCAAGCGGATGAAGAATATCAACTTGTCGCGCGCATGCGCATGCCGCTTTTCCGGCAGGGAAACAACATCGCCAATGTGCGCTCCGCCAATGCGACGGTCGCGCAACAGGAAGCGCAGACGACAGCGACGCTGCTGGCGGTTGAGGAAATCGTCAATCGCACCTGGCGCCAGCTTGAACAGGCGAAGGCGCGCCGGGTCGCCGCCGAATCCGGCATAGAGGCTGCGCGCCAGTCAGTGCGCGGGCTTGATATGGAATATTCAGCGGGCCAACGCAGCGTCATCGATGTGCTCGACGGACAGCGCGATCTCGTCATTGCACAGATCAATGCGTCACAGGCGGATTATGAAGTCCGGGTGACGCAATATGAACTCGCCGCCGCCACCGGCACCATCTTCGACGCCTTCGGCGACGCATCAGGCTTGAATTAAAGTCTTATACGGCGAGGGCGACGCCCTGCTCTTTCAGGAAGTCGCGCAATTCGCCTTGCTCGAACATTTCCCGAATGATGTCGCAGCCGCCGACAAACTCGCCTTTGACGTAAAGTTGCGGGATCGTCGGCCAATCGGAGAACACCTTGATGCCATTACGCAGATCGTCCGATTCAAGAACATTCGCCGTTTGATAGTCGACGCCGAGATGGTCGAGGATCTGCACCACCACCGATGAAAAACCGCATTGCGGGAATTGCGGCGTCCCTTTCATGAACAGCATGACAGGGTTGGCGTCGACCTGCGCTTTGATATCGGCCTGAATGTCGCTCATGGGTGGGACTCCTTTACGTCTGGGCGATAGCTAGGCGCCCTGCCTCTCCGGGTCAAGAGGGCTCGCGAAACCGTGGCTAGGCCGCCTTTTCCGCGATGTCAGCAATGATCCCGGCGATCTTTTTCGCCCCGCGCAGCCGCGCCTTGTCGTCCCCCCATTCCTGGCGGAAGACGACTTTCTGGTCAGGACGCAGTTTCACGTCCAGCGGCGAGGTCGTCATGTATTGGACAAGGCCGGCGGGGTTGGCGAACGCATCGTTGCGGAAGGAGATGACGGCGCCTTTGGGCCCGGCGTCGATCTTGGCGATGCCGGCCTTTCGGCATACCGCCTTGATGGCGACAATTTCGAGCAGGTGCTCCACCTCGCGCGGCATCCTGCCGAAACGGTCCACAAGCTCCGCCCCGAAGCCGTCGATTTCCGTCGGCTCGGTCACATCGCCAAGGCGCCGGTAAAGAGCCATACGGACATCGAGGTCGGCGACATAATCCTCGGGGATCAGCACTGATGTGCCAAGATTGATTTGCGGCGACCACTGCCCTTCGGCCTCAGCGCCGCCTTCACGCAATTCCGCGACAGCTTCCTCAAGCATGTGCTGGTAGAGCTCGACGCCCACTTCCTTGACGTGGCCGGATTGTTCCTCGCCAAGCAGGTTGCCTGCCCCTCGAATATCGAGGTCGTGGCTCGCAAGGGTAAAGCCCGCGCCCAGCGTGTCGAGGGACTGCATGACTTTGAGACGGCGCTCGGCGGCGGCGGTCAACTTCTTGCGCGCGCTTGTGGTGAGATAGGCGTAGGCGCGTTGTTTCGAGCGGCCGACACGTCCGCGTAATTGATAAAGCTGACCAAGGCCAAACATGTCGGCGCGGTGAATGACAATCGTGTTTGCCGTAGGAATATCGAGGCCGGATTCGATAATTGTTGTCGACACGAGCACATCGAACTTGCCTTCATAGAACGCCGTCATGATGTCTTCGAGTTCGCCGGGCGTCATCTGGCCATGAGCGATCTTGAATTTCAGCTCGGGCAGCTCTTCTGACAGATACTCGGATATATCATCAAGGTCGGATATGCGCGGCGCGACGTAAAAACTCTGGCCGCCGCGATAATGCTCTCGCAACAAGGTCTCGCGCGCCACCACCGGGTCGAAGGGACCGACAGTCGTGCGCACCGCCAGCCGGTCAACCGGCGGCGTTGCAATCAGTGACAGATCGCGAATGCCGCTCATGGCGAGTTGCAGGGTGCGCGGGATCGGCGTCGCCGTCAGGGTCAGGACATGAGTGTCGGCGCGGAATTCCTTCAGGCGCTCTTTATGTTTGACGCCGAAATGCTGCTCCTCATCGACAATCACAAGACCGATGTCGCGGAATTTGATGGTCTTTTGAAGCAGCGCATGGGTGCCGATGATGATGTCCACATCGCCGGAAGTTAGCCCTTCTTTCGCTGCCTTGGCATCACCCGCGGTCACCATGCGGGAAAGCTGCGCGACTTTTAACGGAAAGCCTTTGAAACGTTCGGCGAAGTTTCTGTAATGCTGGCGCGCAAGCAGAGTCGTCGGCGCTATGACAGCCACCTGCCTCCCGGTCATAGCCATGACAAAGGCAGCACGCAGCGCCACTTCGGTTTTGCCAAACCCAACGTCGCCGCAAACCAGCCGGTCCATGGGCTGGCCTTTGGCGAAATCCTCAATCACGTCGGCAATGGCGTTTTCCTGATCTTCCGTCTCGGCGTATGGAAAGCGAGCACAGAATTCGTCATAAGCGCCGGTCGCCGGCTCCACCACTTCAGAGCTGCGCATGGCGCGTTTCGCTGCGATGGCGATCAATTGTTCGGCGAGCATTTTGATGCGCGCGCGCATCTTCGCCTTGCGGCCCTGCCAGCCTGCGCCGCCAAGCTTGTCGAGCTGCACGCCGGCGTCGTCGGAGCCGAACCGCGACAGCAGCTCAATGTTTTCTACCGGCAGGAACAGCTTGTCGCCGCCGTGATATTCAAGATGCAGACAATCATGGGGCGCGCCCTGCACTTCCAGGGTCTTCAACCCTCTATAGCGCGCCACGCCGTGATCCACATGAACGACAAGATCGCCAACGGACAGGCTAGAGGCCTCGGAAAGAAAATTCTCCGCACGTTTTTTGCGGCCCCGGCGGACCAGGCGGTCCCCGAGAATATCCTGTTCGGAAATAAACGCCGCATCGGGCGTTTCGAAACCGGTCTCAAGGCCAAGCACCGCAGCCATTAGCGGCGCCGAAGATTGCTGGACGCCTTTCCAGTCGGTGACGATATTCATGTCTTTGGCGCCATGATCCACCAGAACCGACTTCATCCGGTCCGCCGAACCTTCCGACCAACAGGCGATGACGACTTTCTTATTCGCCGCCATTAACGACTTGGCGTAGCTGTTCACGGCGTCGAAGACATTGATGTTCTCAGCGGCGCGTTCTGCCGCAAAAGTGCGTCCGACTTTCGCCCCGAAATTGAAAGATCGAACGTTCTCCGGCGGCGCGAAAGGCGAGAGCGGACGTAAATTCGTCGTGAACATGCGCTCTTTCCATTCTTCGTCGCTGAGATAGAGCGCATCGGGCTTCAACGGCCGATAGACCGGCGCGGCGAAATCATTATTGCGCGGTTTTCGTGTTTCCGTATCTTCAGCGCGCGCCTCGTAATGGTCGCGAATAGCGTTGATGCGTTCTTCAACGGCATCTTCGGCCAGATGGTCTATGAAAACGAGCGCGTCGCCGACAAAGTCGAATAGCGTGTCCATGCGTTCGTAGAAAAGCGGCATCCAGTGTTCGGCGCCGGCATGGGTTCGCCCGGCGCTGATCGCTTCATAAAGCGGGTCGTCGCCGGCCGGACCAAATGTCGCCACATAGCCCTTGCGAAAGCGTGAGATGGTGTCTTCCGACAAAAGGATTTCACTCGCCGCCGCGAGGGAAAAACCGGAAAGCTGGCGCGTCGTGCGCTGGGTTTCAGCATCGAATGCGCGCACGCTTTCCAGCGTGTCCCCGAAAAAGTCGAGACGCACAGGTTCTTCTGCGCCCGGCGGAAAAATATCAACGAGCCCGCCCCGGACCGCGAACTCGCCGGGCTCGCGCACGGTCGAGGAACGCGCATAGCCATTGGCGCTCAAGTATAGTGTCAGCGCATCAAGCTCCATCACCGCGCCGGGCGCCAGCGACAGGGCGGCGTTCTCAATGACTTCCTTTGGCGGGGTTTTCTGGATGGCTGCGTTGGCTGGCGCGACAATAATGAAGGCGCCATCGCCCCGGCGCTGGATCGCCGCCAACGAGGCCATACGCTTCGATGAAACGGCTGGCGACGGCGAGACGCGGTCATAGGGAAGACAATCCCATGCGGGATATTCAATGACGGGAATGTCAGGCGCGAAGAATTTCAATGATTGCGCCATGGCCGCTGCACGCGTTCCGTCGCGGGCGATGTGGAGCACGAGATCATTTGTGGAGCGCGCCGCATCGGCGACGGCGAGCGCATCGGCCCCCTCTGGCGCGCCGAAAATATCAAGAC